>JBLIJW010000001.1:0-75993 GCA_047636155.1 Flavobacterium sp.
GGAATTTGAATATTGTAATCGCTAGCGAGAATAGAAAAATCAGAATCAATCTCTATTCCAGAAGTATTTTTTCTAATATTTGCTACAATAGCAATTTCCTTCGTTGTTCCATGAAGTTCCATAGTTCCTTTAATCTTATGTTCCTTTGCAGTTGAAGATAAAGAATTCACATTAAAATCAGAAATTTTACCTCTAAAAGTAGCCTTAGGATATTTGTCACTTTCCACATAATTTTCGTTAAAATGCTCTTCCATTAATGCAACTTTAAATCTAAAGCTTTTTAAAAGGGACAAGCTCGCAATTTCACCAGTTTTTGAATTTAAAACTACGGTAACTCTTGTATTGGTTGCTTTAATTTCTTCAAATGCTGGTAAAGAAGCTTCTAAAGTTACTTTACCCGACTTAGAAATTAATTTTTCTTGAGCAGAAATCAGGTTAACGGCTAATAAGAAAATAAGTAAAAGAAGTTTTTTCATAATTTTTATTCTAATAATCCATCCGAATTCCATTGTACAAAAATATCAATGGTATTTTGAGGTAATCTCGGTCCGCCTTGTGGCATTAACAATCCATCTCCGTTTTGACGTTGAATTCTATCTAAAAGTCCGTTATTTAAATAAGAGTCTTTAACTTGAGCATAATTTACCAAAGACATCGGTGCACCATTCGTGGGTACAGCACCGTGGCAAGAGATACAATTATTATCAATGATGGGTTTTATATTTTGATTATATTTAACTTGACCAATAATTTGTGTATTTTCTATTAAATCTTCTGGACTATCATTTGTACAACTTGTAAAGATTAAAACAAATAGTATTGTTGAGAGTAAATATTTATACTGCATAATTATTTAAAGTATTATAAATTTGCAAAAATTAAATGTGGTAAAAAGTTTTTAATTTTATGACTTTGAATATGTTATAAATGTATAAAATAAAGAATAAAAAAAAGGTATATTACACCTTATATTTTTTTAATTCGAAAGGTTTATAACTAAAATGTGAACAAGAACAATTAGAAACTTACATAAACCTTAAAATCATGAAAATAAAGATTGGCCTAATTTTCCTTCTTATAGCATTAACCGGTAGTTTTATTTATTTTTACGCTTATAAAAACCATAGAGATATATCGTCGGAAGAAGCTCAATACACCATAAAAATAAGCGATTTACAAGTAGATTTTACTAAAAATGAAAGTTTAGCAAATAGTAAGTACCAAGACAAAACCATTCAAGTGTCTGGAAAAATTACTAGTATTGAAAAAGAAAGTAGAGGAATAGTATTGGATGATAAATTGTTTGGTACTTTTAAAGATTCAATCCCAAATAATTTGGTTAAAGAAAATCTAGTAACAATTAAAGGCAGATTTATTGGTTATGATGATTTGCTCGAAGAATTTAAGGTAGATCAAATAATCATAGTAAAGTAAGTTTCTTATTTAAATAAAATTTTAGTTGCATGAAAAAAATCATATTTTGTTATTTGTTTTTAATATTTTCATTTGTTTCCTTTTCTCAAGAAGATTTATTAGCAGGTTTAGATTCAACTGCCGTAAATCAAAAAGTATCCTCTGCGTTTAAAGGATTGAAAATTGTAAATCTAGAATCTACTAAATTAGCCGCCAAAGGCGATTTGTATTTTATTGTTGCACACCGATTTGGAAGTGTAAAAGATGGTTTTGAAGGGTTTTATGGTTTGGATAATGCAAATACCCAACTAAAGTTTTTATACGGATTGACAGAATGGTTGACCATTAGCGGCGCAAGAAACCAAATAGCCTACGATTTTTCGGTAAAGTATACCTTAAAAAATCAAATAGAAAATGGTTTTCCTGTATCTATTGTTGGTTTTAATAGTTTAGCCATAAACAATACCTTAAAGGAAAGTTTATATCCAAAACTTACTTTTGATAATCGATTAATATATGTTTCACAAATTTTAATATCAAGAAAATTTTCAGAAAAATTATCCTTAGAAATTGCTCCAACGTTTTTTCATGAAAACTTTGTAGATAACGATTCACAAGATAATTCGCAATATGCTATTGGTTTTGGAGGTCGATATAAATTAACGAAAAGATGGTCTTTAAATATGGATTATGCTGCTCATTTAAATAGAGCATCAAATTCGGTATACAAAAATCCGCTATCTATTGGTTTTGACCTAGAAACTGGTGGACATGTTTTTCAAATGCATTTCACAAGTTCACAAGGAATTCATGAAGCGGGTTATTTAGGACAAACTACTGGAGATTGGACAAAAGGAGATGTTTTCTTTGGTTTTAACTTAGCAAGAGTTTTTTAAAATTGTATTTTAACAAAAATTAAAAATCCTATCAATTTAAAATTGGTAGGATTTTTTTATAATTATTTTCAGTTTATTTTTTGAGGAATTGCTGACTAAATTCATTACCGTTTGTATCTTGAATAAGAACAAAATAACTTCCTGATTGCAATTTTTGAACATAAATGCTTTGGTTAGTTAATTCGGGTTTTAGGATTAATCTTCCCATGGTGTCAAAAATCTTAACTGATTTAATAGAACTGTCATTTGGAGTAATTAAATTTAGCACATCAATTGCTGGATTGGGATAAATTACTAATTTATTAGAAGTAAAATTTGTTGAAGTTAGTGGTGAAGAATTTTCGACTACAAGTAAAGATTGATTTATTGTTGGATTATTAATTACATCAACAATTCCTGAAGGCCATTTTACCACCACTTTGGTTATTGCAGTTGCAGTTCCAATTCCGAAATGTACATTCAAAGAATTTGCGTATTTAAAACCATCACCACTGCGAACATCTCTTATTTGTTTTCCCCAAGAACCATAAATTTCAACTCGAGCACCAATACCGTTTCGATTACTTACGTTTCCTAGTAAATTTAATTTTATCCAATTATTACTATTTTTATTGTTGTAGTAAACATTGGTATTTACTTGTACATCTAAAAATCCGTCGTTATTTAAATCACCAATTGCTCCTGCAGAAAATGAAACCGGAACTGGTGTAAAGGTATTGTTTCCGTTATTAAACATAATTTTATTTCCGCCGCCAAGAACGTCTACAAAGCCATTATTATCAAAATCATAGGCAACATGCTCTATATTTACGCTAGCATTTGTATCCCAACCAGAATTTAATGTTATGTCAGTAAAGGTTTCGTTGCCATTGTTCATCATCAGTTTGTGATTTCCATCTACATTAGAACTTGCACCAACTAAAACATCCATATCGCCATCATTATCAAAATCTGCCCATGCAGAAGACCAAGTTTGTAAAGCATCACGAAGATTAGATGCTATAGACACATCGGTAAAAGTTCCATTTCCGTTATTTCGATGTAATTCATTAAACTTTGCTGTGCTATTTCCGCCTCGACATTTTGAAATAAATAAATCTTGATCGCCATCGTTATCATAATCAATCCAAATCGATCCGTAATTTCCGCCTTCTGGATGAATTCCTAATGCAATTGCACCAAGAGTAACATTAGATTGATAGTAGATAAAATTGCCTAAACCATCGTTTAAGTAATAAACATTTGGTTGTACGTCATGGCAACTAAATGCATCCAAATTGCCATCGTTATTTAAATCTATAAAATTGGTTCTTTGACAAAAAATATATTGTCCTGGATTTACTTTGGAAAAACTTAATCCACCACTTTCTGACTTCATAAATGTAGTGCCATTGCCGCCACCATACATTAAATCGGTGTAACCGTCTTTGTTATAATCTGCGGCAGCCAAACTCCAAGTAGGTAGATTGTTTGCTGCAGAAGTTGTAATGTTTGCAATGGTAAAAGAATTTGGAGTTGCAGTTTGGTAATGAATTTTAATATTAGTAGAACTTACACCGACTATATCATCTAAATAATCGTTATTCATATCTACAACAGCAATGTTATACGAACTGTTAATGGTAGAAATTCCTTGCGCAGAAAAAGTTACAGGTGCAACTGGAGTTGGAACAAAGGTATTTTCAATTAAATTAAAGGTAAAACCAGATGAATTCCATTTGTTATCAAAAGCAACATAATAAACAGTTCCGGCCATTACATTAAAGGTTGAAATAGACAAATATCCTGTTCCAATTATGCCAGAATCATCATCGCCTGCGTGACAACTTAAAGCACCACAAGTACCAGTGTAAATATGAAATCGGGTGTCTTTACCAGAGTTAATCTGTAAATCTGTAGTTACAGTTACGGTATAATTTTGCGTCGGAATATATTTGTACCATTTCCCCATAGTTGCGCCAGTTCCGTTTTGAGCACAAATTGGCGTAGGAACTTCTGTTCCGTTTACAGCATCTACAATATGCGAACCCGCTACAATGGATTGAGAAGTTGCACAAGTGCTTTGAGAAAAAGAAAAGGCTGAATAAAGAAAAAAGAATGGTATTAAAAGGGTAGATTTTTTCATAAGTTTATGTTTTAATTACAAGGCGGAAGCGAATTTATCCATTGTTCCATTAATTCTAAACCTTCCTGATGAATGACAGAACGTCCTAAAAGTGGCATTCTAAAACTCTCATCAGAAGTATTTAATCTATAATATAACATAGATCTATTGATATTATTTGGAGCAACAATGTTAGTTAACGCTGGGTTTACACTAGTGTCTTGAGGAACAACACAAACTCCTAAATTGGTTGGATTAGCAGTTTCGCTAAAGGCAAAACGCATTGGTCGATAATCGCAATGGCTATTGTTTTGATGGCAATGAGCACAATTAATATCTACATACGATCTTGCGCGAAGCGAAAGCGATTTGGAAGTGTCGTTATAATCTACAGTAGCAGTAATTGTGTTAGGTAAATTATTTTCTAGATAATTTTCTTCTATCCATTTACTTAATTGATTTTTAGAATAACCATTGTAAGATATTAGGTTGTTTAAATTTTGAGGCTTTATCCCAATAGGAATTGGTTTTGCATTAGATTTATGGCAGATAAGACACTCTGTTGGTGACGGGATTCTGTAATTTGCAGTTTTAATTACATTGTTTTCGTCTTTCCAAGTAATATTTTTATTACTTCCTTCAATAGTTAAAAAAGCTTCTGTTTGTTCATCGTTCCAAACATACTCGGCAAAAATCCAGCCGGTTTCTTTGCGAATCATTATTCTAGTTTCAATAATTTTAGTGGTATTAGATGGTTGCACATTATCGTAATAAAACGTTTTAACCAATGCCGCTCCAACAGGCAATTCTAAAACTTTATCGTCTCCATTATAGGTTGCAATGGTTCCGTTTGGCATCCAAACAAAACGTTTTTTATGTGCATAATCAGTAAATAAGGAACTTGCAGGTTGGTACGTTAAAACTTTTTTTGCAGGATTTTGAAGTTTTATGTCGCCTTCAAAAAAATTATAATCTGATAATTTATCGTAGGGAATTTTCGTTAAATCTACCGAAACGCTTGCTACCGGAATATAATCGGAATCTTTATCGGAACAAGAAGAAAAGGCAAGGGAAAATAAGAAAACAAAAAGTACTATTTTTTCCATAAAAAAAATGTTAATAATCAAATATACACTTTTTTTTAATTCTAACAGTATTTGGCTTTTTTTAAGATTATACTTTTAGGTATCAGATAATTATAAATCTAAAATAACATTGTAATTTTATAGTACATGTAATGCCTCAGTAGATTTATAATCAAAAACATCTTCGTGATTAGTATGGTCTTTTTTCAAAGCAATTTGTTTGACACAGTTGTAAAATCTTCGTATACCTTGCAAATTAGATAATATTAATTTAGGAACTTGAATCTTATTTCCGTTGGCATCTTTTGCAACCATCGTGAAATAACTAGAGTTGCAATGCTTTTTTTCGCCCGTTTGAATATTTTCAGATTCTATCCTAATACCAACAATCATGCTAGTTTTTCCAACAAAATTGACACTTGCTTTTAGAGTGACTAATTCACCAACCTCTATCGGATTTAAAAAATTTACTGTGTCTACAGAAGCAGTTATACAATAATTCCCAGTAAATTTTGAGGCACATGCAAAGGCAACCTGATCTAAAAGCGAAAGTAAATATCCGCCGTGAATTTTGCCTGAAAAATTGGTATAAGAAGGCAACATTAATTGAGAAATTGTAATTTTTGAGGAAGCAACAGTTTTGGCTAAACTCATATATTATTTAAAATTGAATGGAGATTTTTCTTTTTGTACTTCAGTAATAAAATAACGGGTATCACCCCAAAAAGGGAAGGTACGATATCTTTCAATATAGGTTACTTTTACATATTGGCCTTGCAAGGCTTTTAGTTCTTCTATAACTTCTTTTTTACTATCTAATACAGAAAACTCGAAAATTTGTGCACCAGATATTCCTTGACTTATTTCTCCTTCCCAAGTTTTAAAAACATATCCTTTGGTACTAAATTTAATTAATTCGCCAGATCGAATTCCTTCACTATAATTTGCAAAATTTATAAATGCAAAATATGCCAATCCTATTACGGCAGTAATCAAAACGGTATAAAATAATAATCTTCTGAACATAACAACTAGTTTAAGTTATTCTTCGTTTTCTTTTGCTAAGGTAATTAAATTTTCGGGTAATTTTTTTTGGGTTTTTGCACCTAGTTTTTTTAATCTTTCAGTACTACTAATTAAGTTTCCTTTACCAGCAACTAATTTATTTCTTGCACTTTCGTACTCGGTGTTAGCTTCTTCTATTTTTTTCCCGATTTTATCTAAATTTGCCACAAAACCTTCAAATTTGTCATATAATGCACCTGCTTGTCTCGCAATTTCTAAAGCATTTGTTTGTTGTTTTTGATTGTTCCACATAGACTGAATGGTCTTTAAAGTTGCTAGTAAGGTTGTTGGAGTAACAATTATTATATTTTTTTCAAAAGCTTTGATATAAAGCTGCGTATCTTGATTAAGAGCAACTGCAAATGCTGGTTCAATTGGCATAAATAGTAAAACAAAATTAGGACTTTTTATTTTGTATAAATCAGAATAATTCTTAGTACTTAATTGATCAATATGTTTTTTAATCGATATTAAATGTTCTTTTAAATAATGGGTTTTTTGTGAAACATCTTCTTCATTCACATATCTTTCAAATGCTGAAAGCGAAACTTTAGAATCTATTATCATTTTTGTTTCATTTGGTAAATGAATTACAACGTCTGGAAAGACACGCTGTCCAAATTCATTTTCATGTGCTTGTTGTAAAAAATATTCACGGTCTTTCTCTAAACCCGATTTTTCTAAAACCCGTTCTAAAATTAATTCCCCCCAATTTCCCTGCATTTTCGAATCCCCTTTTAACGCCTTGGTTAAATTTATGGTTTCTTGAGAAATTAATAAATTTGCATCCTTTAAATTGGCAATCTGTTCTCTTAAGGTAGCATGAAAATTGATACTTTCTTTGTGCGTATTTTCTACTTTTTGTTCAAATTGAAGAATTTTTTCTTGCAGTGGCGACAAAATGTGTTGTAATTGATTTTTATTTTGAAGTGTAAACTTTTCTGTTTTTTCATCTAAAATTCGACTGGCTAAAATTTCAAAATCTTTAGATAATTTGGTTTGAAGAACTTCTAATTCTTCCTTTTCAAGCTCATATTTTTCTAAAAGATGGTCAAAGTCGGATTCTTTTTTAGATAATTGAATAGAAACAGATTCTTTTAATTGGTGCAAGTAAGATATTTCTTGTTTGGATTTTTCTGCTTCTTGTTCGAGCTTTAAAATCAATTTTTCTAAATTAGCCTTTAGTGAGGAAATTTCATTTTCAAGGAAACTGTTTTTTGCGTTTGCGATTTTTATATCCGATGTTAATCTAAATTTAATAAAAAAGATACCAAATACAAAGCCAATCAAAAGAGCAAAAGCAACAACAATGAGTAAAAAATTTAGAGTAAACATAATAATATCTTAAAAAGTAAAGATAGTATTTTGACATTGCCATTTTACTTAGTTTTTCAACCAATTGTGCACATTATTAAAATTTTCAGATTTATTTCTTTTTTTCGAATAGCTGTTATAGATAATTTTTTTAGTTTTGCGTCTGTTTAATTTAGGTATGATTACTATGGCAACTAAGATTCCCATTAAAACTAGAATACCGTTTAGGACAGAGATTATAACTTGATTTGTGTCAGATTCTAATTGTAAATTTTGAATAAAAAAATATCCAAAAACTATGATAAATAAAACAGAAATTATTAAGATTAATTTTTTCATGATTAGTACTTTTTTTGTTGGGATAAAATTAGTATTTCTTTAACGTATTTTTTTACATGATTACAAAATGCCTTTATATAATATCAAGAAATTAAGCAAGAAACAGTAATTTTATGGAAGAAAAAAGCTGTCATTTTATTGTATACAAGCCATTTGGATATTTAAGTCAGTTTGTATATGAATTGAAAAGACCTAAAAAACTACTAGGAAGTTTATATTCTTTTCCAGTAAAAACTATGGCAATTGGACGTTTGGATGAAGATTCAGAAGGACTTTTATTTTTAACTACGGATGGTTTACAAAGTGAATTGGTTAGAAGTAAAAAAGTAGAAAAAGAATATTATGCTCAAGTAGACGGATTAATTACAGAAATTGCAATTGAAACTTTAAAAGCTGGAGTTTTAATTGGTTTGGACGGAAAAAAATATCAAACAAAAAAATGTGAAGCTTTTATAGTGAAAGAAGTTCCAGATCTTCCAGAAAGGGCAAAAAAAATTAGAGACGAAAGGCATGGTCCAACTTCTTGGATATCGATAACGCTAACAGAAGGTAAATTTCGTCAAGTAAGAAAAATGACTTCTGCTGTAGGATTTCCAACGCTAAGATTAGTTCGCGTTCGAATAGGAGGTTTTGATTTGCCAAAAGATATGAAAGCGGGTGAAGTACGTGAAGTGAAAGATTTTTTAATTTAAATAAAATTCATGTTAAATATAGTTTTAGTAGAACCAGAAATTCCAAATAATACAGGAAACATTGGCAGACTATGTGTCGGTACAGAAAGTAAATTACATTTAATTCATCCGTTTGGTTTTATTATAAACGATAAAAACTTAAAGCGTTCTGGTTTAGATTATTGGATACATTTAAATGTTGCCGAATACCAAAATATAGAAGAATGGATACAAATTATACCAGAAAAATCTCGTGTTTTTTTAATGAGTTCGCATGCAACAAAATCTATTTACGATTGCGAATTTCAAGACGGGGATTGGTTGGTCTTTGGTAAAGAAAGCGTTGGGTTAAGCGAGAATGTTTTATGTAAATTTGATAATCATTGTACCATACCAATGTCTAATTTAATAAGAAGCTATAATATAGCTAATTCCGTTACTTTTGTAATTGGTGAAGCAAAGAGACAGATATCTTTGAAATAGTGTTAGGTAATAATAAACTTTCCTTTCGTGGCATCAAACTGAATAAAATCTTCTTTGTAAATTACATCAAAAGTTCCTTTTTCTATAAAGTTGCAAGGAGAATCTAATTCGATTATTTCGTCATACATCAAGAGCATTTCATCTGCTAATTGTATTGCTAAATCTATATCGTGGGTAGAAAATAAGATGCATTTATTTTTACGCAATACCAACTTCTTTAATAATTTGATTAAAGTAACTTTGTGATACAAATCCAAATGGGTTGTTGGTTCATCTAAAATAATAATAGGCGTATCTTGAGTTAAAGCTCTTGCAATTAAGACGCGTTGCATTTGGCCGTCGCTAATTTCTGCAATTTTTTTATTTCGCAGTTCTAATAATTCTGTTTCAGTTAAGGCTTCTTCTACTTTTTTTAAATCGTCATTGGATAAATTACCTAACCAATTAGTATAAGGTTGTCTGCCAAGTGCAATTACTTCGTATACTGTTAAATTCGATAACGGAATTTTTTCTGTGAGAACAACACTAACATTTTTAGCAAATTCTGTTTCGTTCCACGTTACTATGTTTTTTCCTAAAACATAAATTTCTCCTTCTAAAGGCTTTAAAATTCCTGTTATAGTTTTTAAAAATGTAGATTTACCAATACCGTTTTGTCCAATTAAAGCATACAGTTTACCCGTTTTTAATTGCAAAGAAATGTTTTTACAAATGGCTTTTACACCCTTCTTAGAAGCATAGCCAATTGTTAAATTCTCACAGGAAATGGTAGTTGTACCAATCATAAAAAGTACTTTTTATTTTTTGTCTTGCACTGCAAAATTTTTTTGCATTAAGACGGAAGTTCTTGCACTAATATTACTTCTAATATTTTGTTCTTCTACTGCAATCATTTTATAAACACCGTCTAAAGCTTGTTTAGTAACACAATCCTTTAAGTCTGGATTTACTTTGGTTACTAATGGGATAGAGTTATATTTAGTAATTAAACTACTCCATACCTTCTCAGCACCAACTTTATCAAAAGAATTTTTTATCACCGGATTAAATTTAGAATATAATGCAGAATTTGTAGATTGTTCCAAATAGGAAGTAGCCGCTTTGTTATCACCTAACAGAATTGTTTTGGCATCATTAGATGTAATTCCTTTTATCGCATTTATAAAAATCGGAGTTGCTTCTTTTACGGCATCTTCTGCTGAACGGTTCATTAACAACAAACCTTCATCTTTTAAAGAACCTAAGCCTATTGCGCGTAAGCCAGAATCTACCTTTTGTAATTCTTCGGGTAATAGTATTTTAACCAATTCATTTTTATAAAAACCATCTTTTGCAGTCAATTTTACCACTTGTGCAGAAATTCCTTTATCCAATGCTTGTCGTAATCCAGTTGCAATAACTGCGCTACTTAAAATTCTAGAACTTGCAGGAAATTGATCGGCAACATTTTGTAATTCAGCACAACTGCTAACAAAATAAGCGAAAGCGAAAAGAGCAAGGAATTTTTTCACAGATTTTTTTTTAATTTATTAAATCAATTTCTTTCTAGTTTTACAAATATAATGCCTCAAATTGAATATTGCTTTTTATTGGTCTAAAAATGGTGTACATTTTATTAAATTCGTAAATTGCACATCTAAAATTGACTAAAAATTACAAATGGAAGCACAAACTCCTTATAATCCTATAAATAAAGTAAGAATTGTAACTGCTGCATCACTTTTTGATGGTCATGATGCTGCAATTAATATCATGAGAAGAATTATTCAATCAACAGGTTGTGAAGTAATTCATCTTGGACATGATAGAAGTGTTGATGAAGTTGTAAATACAGCTATTCAAGAAGATGCAAACGCTATTGCTATGACATCTTATCAAGGCGGACATACCGAGTATTTAAAATACATGCACGATTTGTTGAAAGAAAAAGGTGCCGGTCATATCAAAATATTTGCTGGTGGTGGTGGTGTTATTCTTCCTACTGAAATCGAAGAGCTACAAGATTACGGAATCGAAAAAATATATTCTCCAGACGATGGTCGTTCCATGGGATTACAAGGAATGATTAACGACCTAGTAAAACGATCTGATTATCCTATTGGAGATAAATTGAACGGAGAAATCAATCATTTAGAAGAAAAAGTACCAACTGCTATCGCACGTGTAATTTCTGCAGCAGAAAATTTTCCAGAAATTGCAAAAGAAACCATGGATGCTATTCACAAGAAAAACGTAACTTCTAAAACTCCAGTTTTAGGAATTACAGGAACGGGTGGAGCTGGAAAATCTTCTTTAGTAGACGAATTGGTGCGACGTTTTTTAATTGATTTCCCAGAAAAAACTATCGGATTAATTTCAGTTGATCCATCAAAAAGAAAAACTGGTGGAGCACTTTTAGGAGATAGAATTCGTATGAATGCTATCAATAATCCTAGAGTTTATATGCGTTCTTTGGCAACTCGTCAATCGAACTTGGCTTTGTCAAAATATGTAAATGAAGCTATCCAAGTATTAAAAGCAGCAAAATATGATTTAATTATTCTAGAAACTTCTGGAATAGGACAATCAGATACAGAAATAATCGAACATTCAGATGTTTCTTTATATGTAATGACACCAGAATTTGGAGCGGCAACGCAATTGGAAAAAATCGATATGTTGGATTTTGCCGATTTAGTAGCTTTAAATAAATTTGATAAACGTGGAGCTTTAGATGCAATACGCGATGTAAAAAAACAATACCAACGCAATCATAACCTTTGGGATGTAAATCCAGATGAAATGCCTGTGTTTGGAACAATTGCTTCTCAATTCAATGATCCTGGAATGAACACCTTATATAAATCTATCATGGATAAAATGGTAGAAAAAACAGGTGTTGATTTAAAATCGACTTTCGAAATCACACGTGAAATGAGTGAGAAAATATATGTAATTCCACCACACAGAACACGTTATTTGTCTGAAATTGCTGAAGGTAATAGACTTTATGATCAAAAGGCTTTGACGCAAGTTGAGGTAGCTCAAAAATTATACGGAATTTTTAAAACGATTGAATCAGTAAATGGAAATCTTCCAAAATTAGATAAAACAGGAATCGTAGCAGATTCACTAAATAGAACTGAGGAAAGTAAAGTATTTTTAGAATTGTTAACACAACAGTTTGATAAAATAAAAATGGACTTAGATGCATACAATTGGGAAGTGATTCTTACTTGGGATGAAAAAGTTCAGAAATATAAAAATCCATTTTACACGTTTAAAGTTCGTGATAAAGAAATCAAAATTGCAACGCATACTGAATCGTTGTCGCATTCTCAAATTCCAAAAATATCTTTACCAAAATACCAAGCTTGGGGTGATATCTTAAAATGGAATTTACAAGAAAATGTACCTGGAGAATTTCCTTTTGCCTCTGGATTATATCCATTTAAACGAGAAGGAGAAGATCCAAGTAGAATGTTTGCTGGTGAAGGCGGACCAGAAAGAACAAACAAACGTTTCCATTATGTGAGTCAAGGAATGCCTGCAAAACGTTTGTCAACAGCTTTTGATAGTGTAACTTTATACGGAAACGATCCAGATTTGCGTCCAGATATTTATGGAAAAATTGGAAATGCAGGAGTTTCAATCTGTTGTTTAGATGATGCTAAAAAATTATATTCAGGTTTCGATTTGAGTCATGCGTTAACATCGGTTTCCATGACAATTAATGGTCCAGCACCAATGCTGTTAGGTTTCTTCATGAATGCTGCTATCGACCAAAACTGCGAAAAACACATCATTGAAAACAGTCTTGAAGATGAAATTGAAGAAATAATCAACGAAATCTACAAGAAAAAAGGAACCAAAAGACCAGAATACCAAGGAAATTTACCAGAAAGTAACAACGGTTTAGGTTTAATGTTGTTAGGAGTAACTGGTGATCAAGTTTTACCTTTGGATGTTTATAATGACATTAAAGTAAAAACACTAGCTCAGGTTCGTGGAACAGTGCAGGCTGATATTTTAAAAGAAGATCAAGCGCAAAATACATGTATTTTTTCTACAGAATTTGCCATACGTTTAATGGGTGATGTTCAAGAATATTTCATCAAGCAAAATGTTCGTAATTTTTATTCGGTTTCTATTTCTGGATATCATATTGCTGAAGCTGGAGCAAATCCTATCACACAATTAGCTTTCACACTTTCTAATGGTTTCACTTATGTGGAATATTATTTAAGTCGTGGAATGAACATTAACGATTTCGGACCAAACTTATCATTTTTCTTTTCAAACGGAGTTGATCCAGAATATGCTGTTATTGGTCGTGTGGCTAGAAAAATTTGGGCAAAAGCCTTAAAAAATAAATATGGTGCTAATGAAAGAGCACAAATGTTGAAATATCACATTCAAACTTCTGGACGTTCCTTACACGCTCAAGAAATCGATTTCAATGATATTCGTACGACTTTACAAGCTTTATATGCGATTTATGACAACTGTAATTCATTGCATACCAATGCTTATGACGAAGCAATCACAACTCCAACAGAAGAATCAGTTCGCAGAGCAATGGCAATTCAGTTGATTATTAATAAGGAATTAGGTTTAGCTAAAAATGAAAATCCAATTCAGGGTTCATTTATTATAGAGGAATTAACAGATTTAGTTGAAGATGCTGTTTTAACAGAATTTGACAGAATTACAGAAAGAGGTGGAGTTTTAGGTGCGATGGAAACAATGTACCAAAGAAGTAAAATTCAAGAAGAATCTATGCATTACGAAATGTTGAAACACACGGGTGAATTTCCAATTATTGGGGTGAATACCTTCTTGAGTTCAAAAGGTTCTCCAACTGTAATTCCGGCGGAAGTTATTCGTGCAACAGAAGAAGAAAAGCAATATCAAATAGACATGCTTAAACAATTGCATTTAACCTACGAAGATAGAGTAGAAGAGCAATTAACTAAATTACAAGATGCAGCCATAAAAAACGAAAATTTATTTGAGTTATTAATGGAAGCCACAAAAGTGTGTTCATTAGGTCAAATTACCAATGGTTTATTTGAAGTTGGCGGTCAATATAGAAGAAACATGTAATTTTAAATTAAATTATAACTAAAAAAACCTTTCAGAAATGAAGGGTTTTTTTGCTTAAAAAGTTAAATTGTTTATTATGTAATACAGTAACGAATTAAATATTGGAACTTTATATGCATTAGATAAAATCCACAAAACACCATGACAAATAAATATACAATAGACGGAATGACTTGTTCTGGATGCGAAAGTAAAGTGCAAACAGATCTTTCAAAAGAAGAAAATGTTATTGCTGTTAAAGTTTCAAAAGCAGATAAAGAAGCAGTTATTGAAATGTCTGAACCTATTTCTATAGAAATTTTACAAAACGCTTTAGGCGGAAAAAACAGCAAGTACCAAATAACTATTTCCGATTCTAAAAAAGAAACAAAATCAGAAAATTGTTCTTCTTCAGACAAATCAGATAATAAAAATCAAAACCATTCTCACCAACACCAATCCGGAAAGTATTATTGTCCGATGCATTGTGAAGGCGATAAAGTCTATGATAAAGCTGGCGATTGTCCGGTTTGCGGAATGGATTTGGTTAAAGAACCAACGCACAATCAAAACATACAATATACTTGCCCGATGCATCCCGAAATAATTCAGGACAATCCAGGGAGTTGTCCTATTTGCGGAATGGATTTAGTGCCAATGAAACCAACAGATTCCGAAGAAAATAAAACCTATGAAAAGTTGTGGCATAAAATGAAAATAGCAATGCTTTTTAGCATTCCTGTTTTTATAATTTCAATGTCAGACATGATTCCGAATAATCCTTTATATCAAATAATGGAATTACAAAACTGGAATTGGATTCAATTTGCCCTAACAATTCCGGTTGTTTTTTATGCTTGCTGGATGTTTTTTGAAAGAGCTTGGAAATCAATAATCCACTGGAATTTAAATATGTTTACCTTAATAGGAATTGGCACTGGAGTAGCATTTCTCTTTAGTATTGTCGGATTGTTATTTCCTTCTATTTTCCCGAGTCAGTTTAAATCAGAATCAGGAACAGTACATTTATATTTTGAAGCAACGGCAGTAGTTCTAACTTTAGTTTTATTAGGACAATTATTAGAAGCAAAAGCACACAGCAGAACTAGTGGCGCAATCAAAGAATTATTAAAATTAGCACCAACAGAAGCAACCTTGGTTAAAGATGGAGAAGAAAAAGTAATTTCTATTCACGACATTAATAAAGGAGATATTATAAGAGTAAAACCTGGAGAAAAAATTCCCGTTGACGGAAAGATTACAGAAGGTAATAGTTCTATCGATGAATCGATGATTTCTGGTGAACCAATTCCTATAGATAAAAAAGTAGAAGATTCTGTTAGCTCTGGAACTATTAACGGAACAAAATCATTTTTAATGGTTGCAGAAAAAGTAGGTTCAGAAACTCTATTATCGCAAATTGTACAAATGGTTAGCGATGCTAGTCGATCTCGTGCGCCAATTCAAAACTTGGTAGATAAAGTCGCAAAATATTTCGTGCCAATTGTAGTTGTAATTTCTGTGATAACCTTTTTTATTTGGTGGCAATTCGGTCCAAATCCCAAACTAGTTTATGCTTTTGTAAATGCTATTGCAGTTTTAATTATTGCTTGTCCATGTGCTTTAGGATTAGCAACACCAATGTCTGTAATGGTTGGAGTAGGAAAAGGAGCAAAATCTGGTGTATTAATAAAAAATGCGGAAGCTTTAGAAAAAATGGATAAAATAGATGTTTTGATTACCGATAAAACCGGAACGTTGACAGAAGGAAAACCATCGGTTGAAAAAATTGTGGTAAAAGAAGAAGACGAACAAGAAGTTTTAGGAAAAATAGCATCGTTAAATCAAAGCAGTGAACATCCTTTAGCTACGGCAATTGTGACTTTTGCAAAATCTAAAAAGGTTACTTTCTCTAAAATTGAAAATTTTGAGTCCGTTACAGGAAAGGGAGTAATCGGATTCATCCAAAATCAGAAAATCAGTTTAGGAAATAAAAAGTTGCTCGAAGAAGTTGGTGTTTCTGATTTTACACCCATCGAAAAAGAAGTAATTGAAGAACAAAAATTGGGAAAAACAGTTTCTTATATCGCGTTAGATTCTAAGGTAGTTGGGTTTATTACTATTACAGATGCAATTAAAAAAACAAGTTTGGATGCAATCTCAGAGTTAAAAAGACAGGGAGTTGAAATTATCATGCTTACTGGTGATAATGAAAATACAGCAAAAGCCGTTGCAACCGAACTTAATTTGACCGATTTTAAAGCAAGTTTTTTGCCTCAAGATAAACTAGAGTTTATCAAAAAATTACAAGCAGAAGGGAAAATTGTTGCAATGGCTGGAGACGGAATTAACGATGCGCCAGCTTTGGCACAAGCAGATGTCGGAATCGCAATGGGTACAGGAACCGATGTTGCCATTGAAAGTGCAAAAATTACCTTGGTAAAAGGCGATTTACAAGGAATTGTAAAAGCAAAAAATTTGAGTCATGCGGTTATGAAAAACATCAAACAAAATTTGTTTTTTGCATTTGTTTATAATTCTATTGGAATCCCAATAGCTGCGGGAGTTTTATTTCCTTTTTTTGGATTATTATTATCTCCAATGATTGCCGCTTTAGCCATGAGTTTTAGTTCGGTTTCAGTAATTGCAAATGCTCTGCGATTGCGTAGTACAAAAATTTAAAATTAAAAGTAATATTTTTTTATTCAGCAAAAACTTTCCTAATTAAAGAATAACCGCTAATCCAACAAATAAATAACTTTGGGTTTGTAAGCTTTCATTTGATGTATAATTTTACCTTCTAATAAATTTGCTTCTGCTGTATTGTTAGAAATTTTATTGATTCCTACATATCATGATTAAATAGAAAAAGCAATTAGAATGATTCCGATAATTTTACCAATTTTCATAATAGTAAGTTTTAGTTTTTTTTCGTATTTTTTTGAGAGATTTAATTTTTTAACAATTATTTATAAAATTATCCTAAAAAATAAAGAAATAGTATCTTGAAGCTCGAGTACATGTTAAAATTCTAATATCAGTCCTTCAACAAATAATTAAAAAAACTTGATAAGTAACTTTTACTACATGTTGCTAAAAAATATTACAATGTTTTTTCAGAATTTTATAACATTAAATAGTTGTAATTCTCTAATTTTGATAAATGCAATATTTATTGTAATTGATTTTTTTAAAATAACTTCAATAAAAAGATAACTACATATACTCTCAAGAAATAAATTAAATAGATAAAAATATAGTTGTAAATTAGAACACGCACGATTCCTAAATATAATTTTAAAACAAAAAAAATGAAAGCAATTTGGAACAACCAGGTTATTGCAGAAAGTGAAAATACGCAAGTTGTAGAAAACAATCATTATTTTCCAGCAAATAGTATTAATAAACAGTTTTTTAAAGTTTCTCAAACACATACGACTTGTCCGCATAAAGGAGTTGCAAGTTATTATAGTGTCGTGGTTGACGGAAAAGAAAATAAAGATGCAGCATGGTTTTATCCTGAGGTAAAAGCTGGTTATACGCCGATAAAAGGCTATGTTGCTTTCTGGAAAGGTGTAACTGTTGAAAAATGAAATTTCAGAAATAGGATTTGGCGGAAGTTGCCATTGGTGTACAGAAGCTATATTTCAATCACTAATCGGGGTATCGAATGTCAGGCAAGGTTGGATTACATCTGATTTACAGAACGAAAATTTTTCTGAGGCAGTTATTTTAAATTTTGATTCGCATATTATTTCTTTAGAAGTTTTAATTCAAATTCATCTTGAAACTCACAGTTGTACTGCAAATCATTCAATGCGCAAAAAATACAGATCGGCCGTTTATCATACTAACGAAAATCAGCAATGGGCAGCAGTAAGAATATTACGTAACTATCAAAATAATTTTAAAAGCAGCATTATTACTCAGGTAATTCCGTTAGTAGATTTTAAATTAAATAAAATAGAGCAGCTAAATTATTATTACACAAATCCGGAGAAACCATTTTGTCAAACTAGAATCAACCCTAAATTAAAAATGCTTTTAACAAAATTTGCTTCCTTTGTTACTAATGAAAAACTTAGCAATTTACCGTAAATTATATTCATGAAAACTCACGAGTTACTTACCAAATTTAAAGAAACACGTCACTATTCTGAGTTGCTTTGTAAACCATTGCAAATAGAAGATTATTCCGTTCAACCAAATGAAAATGTATCGCCACCAAAATGGCATTTGGCACATTCAACCTGGTTTTTCGAACAATTTATTTTAGTAGCTTTTGATACGAAGTACGAAGTGTATAATGACGATTTCGCCTTTTTATTTAATAGTTATTACAACAATGCAGGAAAGCGTGTCTTACGTCCAAATCGCGGATTAATGACGCGGCCAATTGTATCCCAGGTTTTAGAATATCGCCATTTTGTAACCGATAAAATTATCGCTTTAGCAGAAAAAAATCCTTCAGAAGAAATTTTAAACCTAATTGAAATTGGTATAAATCACGAGCAACAACACCAAGAATTATTGTCTTACGATATTAAATTTATTTTGGGAAACCAACCAACATTTCCAGAATATCAAACAGATTTGCTTTTGAAACAAGAAACGCAAAATTTAAATTTCGTTTCTTTATTTGAAGGTGTTTATGAAATTGGTCATAAATATAAAGAATTTTGCTTTGATAACGAATTAGGCGTACACAAAACCTATATCCAAAACACACAAATTTCTAACAAATTAGTTACAAACGGAGAGTTTGTTGAATTCATGGACAATGGAGGTTATGAAGATTTTAATTTGTGGCATGCAGAAGGTTGGGATTTTATCAACAGCAACAACATAAAAGCACCATTATATTGGTATAAAATAAATAATGAATGGTTTTATTATAATTATAAAGGATTAGAAAAAGTAAATCCAGATTTACCCGTAATACATTGCAGTTACTTTGAAGCATATGCTTTTGCAGAATGGAAAGGAATGCGATTGCCAACTGAATTTGAATGGGAAATTGCAGCCGATAATTTAAATTATGGACAGCTTTGGGAATGGACATCCAGCGCTTATTTACCCTATCCTAATTTTGAAAAAGCAGATGGCGCATTGGGTGAATACAATGGTAAATTTATGGTAAACCAACACGTTCTTCGCGGTAAATCTATCGCAACACCAAAAAATCATGCAAGAAAAACGTATCGAAACTTTTTTCCAACCAACACCCGTTGGATATTTTGTGGAATTCGATTAGCAAAAAAATAAATTAGTAAATGAATACAACTTTTTTAAACGATGTAATCTTAGGATTATCAAAAACACCAAAAGAACTTTCGTCAAAGTACTTTTATGACGATAAAGGCGATAAAATTTTTCAAGAGATTATGCAATTGGAAGAATATTATCTTCCTAAATGCGAAATGGAAATTCTCTTAAATCAAACAGAAAATATTGCGAACAGCTTGGTTTTTGAACAAATAGATGTAATAGGATTAGGCTCTGGAGATGGTTCAAAAACAAAACATTTTTTGAAAAAAATTATCGATTTAGGAAAAAAAGCGGTTTACTATCCTTTAGATATTTCTGAGGACGTTTTGAAAACGAATAAAAAAAATGTTACCGAATTTATTCCAGATTTAGAAGTATATCCAATAGCTGGCGATTATTTTGAAACTCTAGATAAACTCGTTCACGACAATCCGAAAATTATTTTGTTTTTAGGCAGTACAATCGGCAATTACGACCACGAAAGCGCTGTTGTTTTTATGAAACAAATTTATAAAATGATGAATGAGAAAGATGTCTTAATGGTCAGTTTTGATCTTAAGAAAAATCCGCATAAAGTTTTGGCTGCGTATAATGATAAAAACGGAATAACAAAGCGATTTAATATCAATTTGTTAGAACGAATTAACAGAGAATTAAAGGCGGATTTTGATCTAGAAAATTTTGATCATTATCCAAATTATGATCCAATTTCTGGAACCTGTTTTAGTTATATTTTTAGTAAAAAAAATCAGAACGTTACCATTAATGGCAAACAATTCTCCTTTAATAATAACGAATTAATTCATACCGAGATTTCTCAAAAATATTCCTTAGAAAATATTGAAGAATTTCAGGAAATAATTGGATTTAACAGTGTGGAACATTTTTTAGATTCTGGTGAGAACTATTCTATCAGTCTTTTCAAAAAATAAATAATGAAAGCAATTGGCATATTAGGTGGTAT
Organism: Flavobacterium sp.; assembly: GCA_047636155.1. Lineage (GTDB taxonomy): Bacteria > Bacteroidota > Bacteroidia > Flavobacteriales > Flavobacteriaceae > Flavobacterium. Next base: position 20,667 of record JBLIJW010000001.1, read on the forward strand.
TGGTTACAAAGCAACAAGTTATTTTTACGAAAGATTAAATTATCTTTTCGAATTAAAAATGGGATTAGGAAATTCTTGTCCTATTTTGCTTCAATCCATTAATTTTAAAAAAATAAATGCTCTTTTGCCTAACAATGCAAATCAAATTGCTGCCTCAATAAAGCCTAGCGTCCAATTTTTAGATAATCAAAATATCGCTTGCGTAGTTTTGGTAAATAATACCATGCATAAAGCGTTGGACGTAGTTTTATCTGAAAACAAAACACAAATTCCATATTGTCATGTAGGTGTATTAATTACCGAATCTTTAAAGAAAACTCCTTATTCAAAAAAAGTTTTAATTCTAGGAACTGCTTTTACAATGACAGACAATTATTTAAAAGCGTTTGTTCCCAAAGTTCATAATTTGGTAATTCCAGATATGATTACAATTAAAAAAGTAGATACGTTGCGACAATTATTTAATCATCATGTTGATTTTGAACAAGCTAAGAATTGTTTTGATTATTTAAAAAAATCCAATTCAACAGACACCATTTTTATTATTGCTTGTACCGAATTGTCTATTGCTTTTGCAAATTTCGAAAAAAATGAAAATTGGATAGATACGTTAGAATTGCAGGCGGAAAAAGCTATAGATTTACTATTACAATTGCAGTAACAATTGTAAATTTAAATCCTCTATTTTATTAATTCCGAAACTATTTTTTCTCATGGACTTTTAAGTATTAAACTTTCCTACAACTAAATTCATTGGTATTTCTTTAGCCTTTAGTTATGCAGATTATCGAATTTTTGAATTATGGAGTACGTTTATGCCAAGGCAAAATGAAATAGAAGATAGAGTTGGAACAGATTTTTTTAATGTGCAGATTAATCCTAAAAATTTTGATTTTGCTTCAAATTCTATCTTTCAAAAATGGGCTGTTGTTCCTGTAAAAAATTGGGATAAGATTCCGGATGGCAGGAAAATATTAGAAATAAAAACGGGTTTATATGCTGTTTTTAACTTTAAAGGCGATCAAAATACCATTAGGGCTTTTTTCGAATCTATTTATACAGTTTGGTTGCCAAACTCGAATTACGTTTTAGATGAGCGTGCCCAATTTGAAATTTTAGGAGAAAAATACCAAAGGAATAATCCAGATTCTGAGGAGCAAATTTTTATTCCGATTCAAAAAAAATAATTTGTTAATCAAAAAATTCGCCATCTATATAATACCACGAGGTATTTTCGAAAACAAAATGCGATTTTTCATAATGAATTTGATGTTCTTTATGAAAATCTTCAAAATGTGCTTTAAAAGTCACTGTTTTCTCGGTTGCATCTAAAATTTCAAGTTGCAGCCAGTTATTATTTTCTGACCATCTTTTTACTTCTTCTTTGTTGTGTAATTTTCTGGTAGATTTATGTGTAGATTTCAATAAAAAATCAACCGCGCCAATCGAATATGCACTATATCTTGCACGCATTAGCTTTTCTGCCGTTGCCGCTTTTATAGTTCCATCAATAATAGGATGACAACATTCGTCAAAAGATAAGTGATTTCCGCACGGACAAATTAGCATGATTTTAGCTTTTAGTTTCGTTGAACTTTTTTATAATTGCTTTCTTTCTTTCTTCAGCAATGACTTTTTTGCTCTTGGCTTTATCTTGTGCTTTGTGCAATTTATCATTATGTTTTTTAATATTTGTTTCGTTATTTCTGCTCATATCTTATAATTTATCTACTTTTAAATAGCCAATATGCAAAACATCTTCTGTCAGAATTTTGTCGGAAGATTCGATTTTCAATTGGTATTTTGAAGTATATTTTTCGTCTAAAACATCATTTAAATTATAAATGTCGTCTATATCAATTCCGTATTTATCATCAATATGAGACCTCGCTCCTTTAAAACCACAATGTTTGTAAAAAGCAGTTTGTTTTGACTTTTTTGTAGCATCTGACAGTGTTTTTCCAACACTTATTATTTTATAATGATATTCTTCTAAATCATTTTCTTTATATCCACCTAAGTTAATAAAAAACAGCTTGTTATTGTTAAAATTATTTTCTTTTTTTTCTTCAATTGTAATTGAATGATTTTCGACAGTAGTAATTTCTCTCCAAGAATCGATGTGAATTTTGCCTTTAGCTTCTGGCCAAAATGCTTTCATTTCAGGTAACAGTTCTTTTAAAGTAGTTCCTATTCCAAAAAAAACATCATGCTGTTCTGTAAACCTTCCTTTTGGTTTACATCCAATTACGACCATAAATAATTTGAGTTCCTTTTCCATTGGTCAAAAATACAATTTTTTGTTAAATATAAACTTTGGCATAGGTATTGAATATTATATTTATAAAAAAATAACTCAAAAGCACAAATATGAAAAAACTTACTCTTATTGTAGCATTTATCGGGATGGTAACGCTTCAAGCATGTACAAATGATCCAGAAACTGTGGTTGTAGATAATACCGTTTATCCTCAAGTTTACGAATTAAGAAATGTAAATTTTGGTTTAGATGCTAATGAAGGATATTTAATTCGTCAAGATTTCCCTTCTAATATTGAAGTATTGCAACAAGATGTAGTCTTAATGTATAGATTATCAGGAACTGTAGATTCTAGTACTCCAATTTGGCAGCAAATTCCAAGAACTTTGTTTTTACCAGAAGGCGAATTAGATTACGATTTTGATTTCACCAAATTTGATTTTTCAATCTATGCAGGCGGAACTTATGATCTAGCTTTAACTCCAACTTATATTAATAACGAAACATTTAGAATTGTTATTATTCCTACTGTTTTTGCAAATAAAACGGCTACTGGTATAAACGCTTTAGATTATTCTAACTACGATGAAGTAGTAAAAGCTTTAAAAATTGACGCAAAGTCAGTGCAAGTTTTAAACTAAATTAGATCAAAATATTTATAAAAAAAACCGTTTCTGTTTAGAAGCGGTTTTTTTTATTTCGATTTTTGTAAAGAAACAACAATCCCTAATCCTAGTGCGAAAGCGATAAAAGCCAACGAACCCCATTCTGGGATTTCGATATAGTCGTGCGATAACATTTTAACACCAACAAAACTTAAAATTGCAATTAAACTATACTCTAAATATTGAAATTTTTGGAGCATGTTTGCCAAGAAGAAATACATAGATCGCAAACCTAAGATGGCAAAAATATTACTGCTAAACACCAAAAACGGATCAGATGTAATAGCTAAAATTGCAGGAACACTATCTAATGCAAATAACATATCCATTACTTCAATTACAATTAAAGCAACAAATAAAGGAGTGGCATGTTTATTACCATCAATTTTGATAAAAAAGTTACTATCCTCAATTTTTGTTGTGATTGGTACAATCTTTCCTAAAAGTTTAAAAATCAAGGAGTTTTTTGGTTTAAATTCGTCTTCGTTTTTCTTGAAGAGCATTTTTGCAGCTGTAAAAAGCAAGAATAATCCAAAAATGTACGTCATCCAACTAATTTTATTAATTAGGATAACTCCAAAATAAATCATGAATCCTCTAAAAAATATTGCACCAAGTATTCCCCAAAATAAAACACCATGTTGTAATTTTTGTGGAATTTTAAAAGAAGCAAAAATTATAGCAATTATAAAAATGTTATCAACACTTAAAGAAAGTTCTATTAAATAACCAGTTATATATTTTATTGAAGCAGTAGTTGGTGCAATTGCTGTAGGATTTTCAATCCAGCCTTTTTGATAAATCAAATAAATTAAACCAGAGAATAAAAAAGATAAACTTACCCAAATAGAAGTCCAAACTCCTGCTTCTTTGGAAGAAATGACATGCGCATTTTTATTAAAAACACCTAAATCAAGTGCTAAAAACGCTAAAATAAATACAAAAAATACGATCCAAACCCACATAGTTTTTTTTCGCGAAGGTAAGATATTTGTATGGTTGAAATTCAAAGAATACAGAATTCTTAAAAAATCAATATTTTTTCACTTTACCCTTAAAAAAATGGGGTAAAAATAAATTTGTTTTAAATTATTACTACATTTGCAGAAAATAAAGAGAAAATTAATAACAAAACTTATATTTATGGCTACTTTACGTTTTCAAGCACTTGCAGAAGCATCCAGTCGAAAACCAGGAAAATTTGAAGAATCTGGTAGAAAATCGGTACTTTTTGGTTCTAATGTTTTTAATGAAAAAGCAATGAAACAATTTTTAACTCCGGACGCATCCAAAGGAGTTCAAGATGCTGTAAAACATGGTACAAAAATAGATCGCAAATTAGCAGATTATATTGCCATGGGAATGAAAGAATGGGCTTTGTCTAAAGGAGTTACCCATTACACCCATTGGTTTCAACCATTAACGGGTTCAACGGCAGAAAAACATGATGCTTTTTTTGAAACATCATATGATGGTTCAGATCCAGTTGAAAAATTTGGTGGCGGACAATTAGTTCAACAAGAACCAGATGCTTCTTCTTTTCCAAATGGCGGAATAAGAAATACATTCGAAGCTCGTGGTTATACTGCTTGGGATCCAACTTCTCCAGCTTTTATTTTTGGAACTACTTTATGTATTCCAACAGTATTTATATCCTATACAGGAGAAGCTTTAGATTATAAAACACCACTTTTACGTGCTTTAAATGCTGTTGACGAAGCTGCTACAGATGTATGTAAATATTTTGATAAAAATGTAAAAAAAGTAACAGCAACATTAGGTTGGGAACAGGAATATTTCTTGGTAGATTCTGCTTTAGCAAATTCTCGTCCGGATTTAATGATGACAGGAAGAACATTACTTGGACATACATCAGCAAAAGGACAACAATTAGACGATCATTATTTTGGATCAATTCCTTCTCGCGCTTTAAATTACATGAGAGAATTAGAAGAAGAATGCATGTTATTAGGAATTCCTGTTAAAACTCGTCATAATGAGGTTGCGCCAAATCAATTCGAATTAGCGCCTATATTTGAAGAAACTAACCTTGCTGTTGATCACAATTCATTATTAATGGATGTGATGTCTAAAGTTGGTGAACGCCATGATTTTAAAGTGCTTTTTCACGAAAAACCATTTAAAGGCGTAAACGGTTCAGGAAAACACAATAACTGGTCATTGGCTACTGATACTGGAATAAATTTACTTTCCCCTAGCAAAACACCAATGAGTAATTTGCAGTTTTTATCGTTTTTTATCAATACCATAAAAGCGGTAAATGATTATGAAGAATTACTTCGTGCTGCAATTGCAACGGCTAGTAATGATCATAGGCTTGGTGCAAATGAAGCGCCACCAGCAATTATCTCAGTATTTATTGGTGCACAATTAACTAAAGTTTTGGCTGAATTAGAAGGCGTTTCTCAAGGAAAATTATCTCCAGAAGAAAAAACCGATTTAAAATTAAATGTTGTAGGTAAAATTCCAGATGTAATGTTGGACAATACCGACAGAAACAGAACCTCGCCTTTTGCATTCACAGGAAATAAATTTGAATTTCGCGCCGTTGGATCAACCGCAAACTGTGCAAATGCAATGACAACTTTAAATTCTATAGTTGCTAAACAATTAAAAGATTTTAAAAAGGAAGTCGATGCTTTAATCGAAACTAAAGATTTAAAGAAAGATGAAGCTATTTTTAATGTATTAAGAGAATATATTAAGGTAACTAAAAACATTCTTTTTGAAGGCGATGGTTACAGCGAAGCTTGGGAAAAAGAAGCTAAAAAACGTGGTTTAAGCAATCATAAAACTACACCTAAAGCTTTAAAAGCTAAAATTTCTCAAAAAGCATTAGACTTATTTAGCGACTTAAAAGTAATGAACCATGTGGAGGTTGAAGCACGTTATGAAATAGAATTAGAAGAATACACAAAGAAAATACAAATTGAAGGTAGAGTTTTAGGAGATATTGCTCGTAACCATGTTATACCAACTGCAATTCGTTATCAAAATACTTTAATCGAAAATGTTTGTGGTTTAAAAGAAATCTTTGGAAAAGAATTTGAGAAAATTGCCAAGGAACAAATCATTATTATCAAAGAAATTTCTGGACATATTGAAGGAATCAATTCTAAAGTAGAAGAAATGACCGATGCTCGTAAAAAAGCGAATTCTATAACCCATGCTCAGGAAATGGCAGAATCGTATTGTGATAATGTAAAACCGTATTTTGACGAAATTCGCGAACATTGCGATAAATTAGAACTAATTGTAGATGATGAAATTTGGACATTAACCAAATACAGAGAGTTATTGTTTACAAGATAAACTTATATTGAAAAATTTAAAATGCCATTTGCCAAAAGCAAATGGCATTTTTGTTAAAAAAATAAACGATTTAATATATTTCTTTACCTTAGACGTATGAAAATTAATAAATTCTTACTTTGGATCATGCTTTTTGCATTTTTAATAAGTTATGCTCAAAAGCAGCAACATGTGATTTATTTTGAAAGTAGCAAATACGAAGCAAATGACACAGAAATGAAAAAGTTAGAAGAATTTATAGTAAATAATAAAAACTCTAAAGTCGTTGCTATTAACGGTTTTACAGACGAAGACGGAAGCAATTTTTATAATGATACCTTGGCACAAAGACGGGTTGCCTATATCTTGAAGCAGTTGAAAAATAAAATCCCAATACGAGAAGATTTTAAATCAAGAAGTTACGGAGAGGATTTTAAACAATCTCCTGTAAAATCGGAAAACAGAAAAGTAACTATTCACTATCTTTTAGCCAAAGATGTTGTAAATGAAAATCAAATTTTGGGTATTCAATCGCAAGTTGGCTCCATAAAAAAAATTCCTAGAACGTATCCGAAAAATATTGTAATTCGAAATCCAAACGGAACTACTTCTGAATTTAAAACCGATCAAGCTTTTATGCAAAAAATCGACTCTGCGAAAGCAGGCGAACGATTACCGATAGAAAACTTAAATTTTGTAATCAATACCTTTATTGTTGTCAATGAATCAAGGGGAAAACTATTTGAATTATTATTGGTTTTAGAACAAAATCCGAAACTTAAAATAGAAATACAAGGTAATTTATGTTGCATGACAAATGATAAAACCGATTTGTCTACAAAAAGGGCAAAGGCAGTCTATGGATTTTTAACTGCTAATAAAATTGACAAATCGAGACTTTCCTATGTTGGTTTTGGAAGTAATCGCCCAATTTTTAAAATTCCTGAAGAGAACGAACAACAAAGAGCTGCAAATAGAAGAGTAGAAATCTTAATTTTAGAAAATGAGTAAATTACAACACATAATACTCTTATTTTTAATTTTTTCCAATACTACTGTCCTTTCTCAGAAAAGACTAGACATTTATTTTGATTTTAATAAACACGATATAAATAATGAGGCTTCCAAAAAAATAAATTCATGGATTGCCGAAGGAAAAGATTATCAAGTAACTAAGATATTTGGGTTTTGTGATGAAAAAGGTACCAATACATATAATGATACTTTGGCGCGAAAACGAATTGAAAGTGTTTTGAAATATTTAAAGGATAGTGATTTAATTATAAATCCAACAATTGAAATTAGAGCATTTGGAGAAGACTTTATTCAAGATAAAATTCAAGATAGAAATAGGCGTGTAGCTATTTTATATAACGTACGAATTAAAGACTCTATAAAAACAGAAACTAATCCTGAAGTTTCTATGGCAACAGCAATTTCTAAATTAAAGGTTGGAGAGGTTTTAAATCTAAAAAATATTTATTTTTATAATAATTCGGCTCGAGTAGTAACTAAATCAGAATCCTATCTTTATGATTTATATTGCGTTTTGAAAGACAATCCAAATTTAAAAATTGAAATACAAGGTCATATTTGCTGTAAATCTTTAAATCAACTCGAAAGTATTTCAACAGCAAGAGCACGATTTATTTACAATTATTTAGTTGCAAAACGAATTGATCGATCAAGATTGTCGTATAAAGGATATGGAGTAACAAAACCTATTCATCCAATACCTGAGAAAAATGAATTGCAAGAAAACGAAAATCGCAGAGTAGAAATTAAAATAGTAGAGAATACTCAAAATTAAATAAATTTCTTTCAAAACATCTGTGATTTAAAAGAAAAACCGAAATACAATTTTTAATGATAATTTAGGATATTAGCTATTGTTTTTTCAGTTAGAATAGTCAAAGTTTAGGTTAAACAAAATACCCAATTTCAAAGAGCCAAGAGTTCTATAAATATTGATTAATCCAACACTGTAATTATTGAATTAATATATTCTTGCAAATAATATTCAATACTATTTAAATCTTAAGTAAATTTAAATATGTCTTAACTATTTGTTATTTAGGATTTTACATAATTTTATTACACAACTACGTATAATTACTTATATTTAAGCTCTTTTTTCTTACAAATTTTATTTAAATTATTTTTTTTATGCATTTCATCGAAGAAATGCAACTTTTAGTCTAAAAATTACGAATTAAGCATAAATTTAATCAAATTGTTTAACCTTGAACGAAAGTGATTGTATAAATTTGTTCTGTTGTTAATGAGTAAATAAAACTTGTTTTTAACAGATTACCAAATACCAATGCTAGAATAAAAGTTAAAAAAAAGTCCCCAAAACTAAAAAAACTTTAACATTTGAAATAGTTTATTAACCAAAATTTTTATATTATGAAAAATGTTTTTTTCGGCGTAGCTGCAATGCTTGCCTCAACAGTAGCTTTCGCTCAGTCTAATACTAGCGCAGTGACACAATCAGGAACAGGAAACGGTTCCAATGTAACACAAACAGGTTTAACTAACAATTCTGTTGTAACCCAGGACGGAATTACAGGACCAGGAAGTGGGTTTACTAACCAAGCAACGGTAATGCAGACAGGAGTTGACAATGAGTCTTTAGTTGACCAGTCTGGTGACGGTAATACAGGAACTGTTACCCAGTTAGGAAACTTAAATGATGCAACAATTGATCAAGGTGTTGGTTTTTCTGAAGATAATGTTGCAACAGCAACTCAAACAGGAAATTCTAACACTTCATTACAAACGCAAAGATTTGATAACAACCTAGCTACGGTTATTCAAACTGGAAACGGAAATGATGCTACCCAATTTCAATCTTCAGGACCTAATCAATCGGCAGGTAATACTGCGTATGCTAGTCAAGTTGGAGATGACAATGAATCAATCCAAAGACAAAATGGTAGTTTGAACGTTGCGGAAGTATATCAAGTAGGTGTAGATCATTATGCTCGCCAAAGACAAACGGGTAATAGTAACGAAGCTTATGCTACTCAAGGTAAATCTAATAACTGGTCAGATCAATTGCAAAATGGTAATAGCAACTTTGGTATAGTGTACCAAAATGATGCTAACAATGGTGGTGACAACATTGCAAGACAAACACAATTAGGTAACAGCAATACAGCAACAATTGATCAAGGAATTGGTTCTCCTGATACTACTAATAGCGAAGCTGTTCAATTACAAACAGGTAATTCTAACACTGCTTACGCAGAACAAAATGGAGATTTTAATTTCTCTAGTGAAAACCAAACAGGTAATTCTAATATTTCGAACCACAACCAAACTGGTAATTTGAATGATGCTTATTCTACCCAAAACGGAACAAGTAATAATTCTAGCATTTTACAGGTAGGTAACAGTAATGGTGGTTTTGCTAACCAAACAGGTAGTTTACATGTAAGTACTATTTCTCAAATGGGTAACATGAACATGGCTACTACTACACAAAGTAATTAGTCCTTAAATTAAAAATAAAGTCAAGACCACCTTTTTATGGATGTCTTGACTTTTTTTTACTTAAATACTATTTTATTAATAATTTAAAAGAAAATTGCAGAATTTTACAAATAGTTTTACAATTTTTAAAAATCTAGTACTCATGAAAACAAATTTAATTACCTTGATCGTTTCATTACTTTTCTTTAACCTTGGGTTTTCCCAACAAGAAGAAGAAGTGAATTGCGGGTTATCTAAAGTTTTTAGTACAAAAGAAAATTCACAAAATATTTTATCTAAACTCGCAAACGAAAATTTAAATAAAACCAAATTAAATAATCAGAATACAATTTTAATTCGTCAAATAGGAACTCAAAATACGGTTAATGCACAATCCAATTCAAGTAAATCCAATATAATTTTAAATCAAAACGGAACTAATAATTCTATTCTACTAGATAAATCTGCGGATAAAATTACCCAGTTTATTTCTCAAAATGGAAATTATAATAATGTAGTAGATATAAATACCAATTTTGCTGGTACTATTAATTCCAATTTTATTCAAATTGGAAATAACTTAAATATTACGTCTATTGGAGCAAATAGTATATCCGAAAAAATGGAAATTAAACAGTCTAGTTCTGTAGGTGGATCTGTAATCATTTTAAATAAATAATTATGAAAATTTCTAAATTTTTACTGTTAATTTTACCTTTCATTTCGGTTTCACAAACCATGAATACTGAGGTGAAAGCTAAAATTGAAGTATCTAAGGCAGAAGATATTTATAGCATAAAAGGTACAGCAGAAAATCTAACAGATGCGTTTGCGTCTATTTCTTATAAGCTTTCGGTTATTAAAAACCAACCAGAATCAAAAAATCAAAGCACCAATAATCAGTCAGGAAGAGCAGCAATAAAAGCAAACGAAATTAAAGAACTTTCAAAAACTCAAATTAACATTGCGCCTAATGATGAGGTAATTTTGCTACTATTGCTTTACACTGAAAAAGGAGAAATTATTGGTAAAGATAGAATTGTGATAAACGAAAAAAAAAAGTAGAAATTAAAGAAAAAATCCAAGATGGTTTAGAATTGTCTGGCATAATATCAGATGAAACCAAAACAAGAAATGGCAAGGATTTTTATGATTACTTTTATACAGAATACAGTAAAATTAACCAAAAAGGATTTAAAATAGTTTCGGTTCAAGAAGAGCTAACTTTTGCAAGAAACACAAAAATAATAGTTAGAGTTGACCAAGAAGTTGTGTCCGAATTTATTTTAAGACCGGATGATGAATTCTTAAAATATATGGCAGAAAATACAGCAACATTTGTTTATAAATATTTTAAAAATCAAGAAAAACAAACAAGAGACATAATTAGATATTAAATTGATTTTGTCTTTGATCTATTTTTTTTAATTACTAACTCAAATAAGGCTTTCATGAATAAACTATTTCTTGTTTTATTTATATGTTTCGCATCCTACGGTTTTTCACAAGAGTTAGTTTACAAACCTCGTAATCCAGCTTTTGGTGGCGATACTTTTAATTATCAATGGTTACAAAGTTCGGCAGAAGCTCAAAATTTATTTAAGGATAAAGCCGCGCCTAGAGATGAGAGATCAGAATTAGAGCGATTTACAGAAAATTTGAACAGTCAATTACTTAATCAAGTTTCCCGAAGTTTATTTACCCAACAATTTGGTCAAGATGGCATTGGAGAAGGAAATTACATTTTCGGCAGTTTATCTGTAGAAGTCTACCAATCTACTGGTGGTTTAACTATAAATATTCTTGATACAATTACTGGTGAGCAAACCCAAGTTATTATCCCAAATCCATAATTAATGCAAACTTTAAAAAAGTTATTTTTTCTATCTTTTCTTTTTTTATTAACTTGTTGCGGTGCTTATTTTAACCAACCTGTTTCTATTCAAAATGCTGAAATTGGAGAACCAACTCCTGCAAGTAAATTATTAAAAAACTTACCTAAACCTAAAGATAAAATTGTTGTTGGTGTATATAAATTTAGAGACCAAACTGGTCAATACAAGCCAACAGATGTTGGTAGCACTTTTAGTACTGCCGTCACTCAAGGTGCAACATCAATATTGATAAAAGCCTTAGAAGATTCAAAATGGTTTACCCCAATTGAAAGAGAAAATTTGGGTAATTTATTGAACGAGCGAAATATAATTCGCTCTACTAGACAAGAATATCTTAAAAATGCCAATCCAGACGATACACAACTTACACCCTTGTTGTATGCTGGAGTTTTAATAGAAGGCGGAATTGTTTCCTACGACAGTAATGTAATTACAGGTGGTTTCGGAGCTAGATATTTTGGCGCTGGAGGTTCAACTAAATACAGACAAGATAGAGTTACTATTTATTTACGCCTTGTTTCTACAGCCAATGGCGAAATTCTTAAAACAATTTATATATCAAAAAGTATTTTATCTCAGGCCATTGATGCAAGTTTATTTCGCTACGTAAATTTCAAGAGACTTTTGGAAGTTGAAACTGGGTATACTAAAAACGAACCAATGCAAATGGCAGTTACAGAAGCCATTGAAAAAGGAGTAGAGTCTTTAGTTTTAGAAGGAATTCAGGTCGGAATTTGGAATACAATCGCAGAACCAGATGAACTTCAAAAAATTATGGACAAGTATCAGAAAGAAGAAACAGCAGCAGAAAATTCTCTTTTATACAGACGGCAAGATGTTGTTATCAGAAAAAAATCAGCAATTGAATTTGGTGGTGGATTAACGCAAATATCAGGCGATTTTGAAAATCCAACTATAAAATATTTTGCTAAAATAGGTGCGAAGTTTAGTATCAATAATAACTTTAAAGTTGCAATTTCAGGACATTATCAAGAATTAGCAAACAAATTGCGTTTTAGAGAGCAATATGCTACAGCCGAATTAAATTTAGAGTATTTGATTTTGCCTAAAGATAAATTCTGTCCCTATATTTATGGTGGTGTTGGGGCTGCAACTACAAACAAAGGGGAAAATTCGCTTTATAAATTTCAGTTTGGTGCTGGGTTCGACTATATGATAAGAAAAAATATGGCAATACGAATTTATGGCGAACAAAACTTGACAGATAACGATATGATTGATGGTACAAAAATTGGAAAATTAAATGATAATTTTTGGCGTGCTGGAGTTGGATTTGTTTTTTATTTAGGAAAAAAATTATAGTAATATGAACAATATTTTAAAATATAGTATACTTTCCTTGTTTATTTTTCTTTTCTCTTGTAGCGAAGATAAAATAGGACAATTAGGAAAAGGAGTTGTAAAAGGTAGAGTAGTAAAAGAGATTACTTTTGAACCTTTAGAAAATGTTCGTATTTCATCTAGTCCAAACTCAAGTACGGTTTTTACAAACGCCAATGGAGAATTTACAATTTCGGATGTGCCAGAAGGCACCTATTCATTTGAAGCCCGAAAGGATGGTTTTATTGCCAAATTCGAGTCGGTTACTGTTCTTCCAAATGCTACCGCAGAGGTTGTTTATGAATTAAAAGTGCAAGTATCAAACAATACGCCGCCATCAACGCCAGTATTAACATCGCCAATGGACAATGCGTTAGATCAAAATTTAAGCCTAGATTTTACTTGGACAGCCACAGATGCAGATTCCGATCCGTTGACTTATAATTTGATTTTGAGAAATGATGTGACAGATGTAGTGCAAACATTTACCAACATTACAACCACAACTCATACAATAAATAATTTAGCTTATAGTTCTAAGTATTTTTGGCAAATTTCTGCATCAGACGGAACCAATCCTCCAGTTTTTAGTGAAATACGCGCGTTTAGAACTAAAGTTTTTCCTGATGCACGATTTTTATTTACAAGATTAGTAGGAAATAATAGTGTAATATTTTCAGGCGATGTAAATGGTAATGAATTACAATTAACGTCTTCTTCTACCAACAGTTTTCGTCCTGTAAAAAATTTACAATCTGGTAAAATTGCTTTTCTACAATCAGATGGTTCGCAGTATCACATTTATAGTATGAATTCAGATGGTTCTAACTTGTTTAAGATTACCAATTCTGTTCCTGTTGCAGGATTTAATTTAGATTATTTAAAATTTAGTTTTAATTCTGGCGGTTCAGAAATAATTTATCCAAGTTTTGATAAACTGTACAAAATTAATGTCAACGGTTCTGGATTACAGCAAATTTTTCAAACACCAAATGGCAAATTTATAACCGAATGCGATTGGAGTTTTGATGGTACCGTAATTGCTTTAAAAGTAAATAATAGTGCTGGTTATCAAGTTGAATTGTATACTATAAATCCAGCAGGTGTGCTTTTAAATACGGTGTTAAATAATATTTCTGGAGCGATTAATGGTATTCACTTATCTGCCAATAATAATCGAATAGCATATTGTAGAGACGTTTCTGGGTTTGAAAATGCTAATTATCGACAACTGGATTCTAGAATTTATGTTTATAATTTCACAACCTCTATATCTACAGAAATTCCGGTAGAACGTCCATCTGGTTTTAATGATTTAGATGTTAGATTTTCTCCAAACGAATCCGAATATATTTTTGTAAACACATCCAACGACGGAATTTCTCAGCGAAATATTCAAAAGTACTCTATTGGAATTTTAAATTCAAGAGTTACCTTGTTCTCTAGTGCAACCATGCCAGATTGGAAATAAAATAATATCTGTTTGATAGTGGAATTAATTTTAGAAGGATTTTTTTCAATCAATACAAATATAATTAGCCCTTGCTGAAGCGGTAGCTCCCAATTTTTTGGGACTACAAGCGTAAGAAAGGAATTACATTTGACTAAAATGCCCAAGCAAAACTGCTTCTTATAAAAATTTAAATAAAATACTTTCGGGATTTTGACTTAGTCATTATGCTTAGTTTTTCTATCTTTGTTGCACACAACAATACAACTAAAAATGAGATCAGAAAAAAGTGCACGGTACGCAATGCGAGGTGTTTCAGCTTCTAAAGAAGATGTTCATAATGCCATAAAAAATATTGATAAAGGACTTTTTCCACAGGCTTTTTGTAAAATCGTACCCGATTATTTAACGGGCGACAATGATTATTGTTTAATAATGCATGCAGATGGTGCAGGAACAAAATCTAGTTTAGCCTATATGTATTGGAAAGAAACAGGAGAAATTTCTGTGTGGAAAGGAATTGCACAAGATGCATTGATAATGAATATCGACGATTTATTGTGTGTTGGTGCAACAGATAATATTATGTTGTCTTCTACCATCGGAAGAAATAAAAATGTGATTCCGGCCGAAGTTCTTTCTGAAATTATTAATGGTACAGAAGAATTAATTTCTGAGTTGAAAGAATTTGGAGTAAGTATACACTCTACTGGTGGAGAAACAGCAGATGTTGGTGATTTGGTTCGAACAATTATTGTAGATTCTACAGTAACAGCTAGAATGAAACGTGCCAATGTTATCGATAATGCCAATATAAAAGCGAGTGATGTAATTGTAGGACTAGCAAGTTTTGGTCAAGCAAATTATGAAAAAAGTTATAATGGCGGAATGGGAAGTAATGGTTTAACTTCTGCTCGTCATGATGTTTTCTCTAAAGAATTGGCACACAAATATCCAGAAAGTTATGATGCTAATGTTCCAGATAATTTAGTGTATTCAGGCGCCATGAAACTTACAGATTCTGTAGATAATTCTTCTATTAATGCAGGAAAATTAGTGCTTTCACCAACAAGAACATATGCGCCAATAATAAAGAAAATTTTAGAAAAATATTCTTCCTCAGAAATTCACGGAATGGTGCATTGTTCTGGTGGTGCCCAAACTAAAATTCTCCATTTTGTAAAAGATTTACATATCATCAAAGATAATTTATTTGAAGTTCCGCCTTTGTTTAAACTAATTCAAGAACAATCAAAAACCGATTGGAAAGAGATGTATCAAGTTTTTAATTGCGGCCATAGAATGGAATTGTATGTTAGTCCAGAAATTGCAAACGATATTATTTCAATGTCTGAATCTTTTGGTGTTGCAGCACAAATTGTGGGTAGAGTAGAAGATAGCGATTCTAATAAACTGACGATTACCAGTGAATACGGTATTTTTGAATATTAAATTTTCCTCTTATTTTAAATATTAAATTTTTTTATGGAAGTAAATCTAAAAAATGGAATAGATAAATTGCTATTTGGAATGAAGCAAAAAGATGTCATTTCTATTTATGGAAGCCCAAATAGACAATTTGAAGATGACGATGCAAACCTTATTTATTTATATAATGAAGATAAGTTGCGTTTAACTTTTTATGCTGACGAAGAATTTAAATTAGGATACATAATTTCGTCCAATACAAATTTGCAAATTTTAAATCAAATAGTAATTGGATTAAATTGTGAAGAAATAAAACGCAATTTGCCATTTAAAAATTGGGAAGTTGAAAATTTTGATTCTACAACAAATCATTTTAATGAAAGCAATTGGCTTATTTTACAATCGGAATTTAACATAGTAATTAGAGTGGAATTAGGCGCTATAATAAATGATAAAGACGAAGTAGATTGGAAGTTTAAGTCCTAAAAAAAATCTCTTAAATTTAATTTTAGAGATTTTTTTTGAAATTTTATAATCGTTTAAAACTATTTTCCGTCTTTAGTTTCTAACAATTCAATTTCAAAAATAATATTTGCGTTTGGCGGAATTACATTTCCTGCTCCACGTTCTGCATAACCTAAATTACTAGGAATAAATAATGTTGCTTTTTCGCCAAAGTGCATTAAATTTAGACCTTCAACAAAACCTGGAATAAATTGGTAGCTACCTGCTGTAGCTTCCATAGGAACATAACCATTTGCACTTGCACGACTTGCATCAAATTTACCAAATTGCTTATTTATTTGTTCAATAGAACTGTCAAATAAAGTTCCGTCTTCTAAATATCCGGCATAATGAATGAATACTTTTGATCCGTTGATAGGAGATTTATCTGTTCCTTTTTTAGTAATTACATAACTCAAACCGCTTGCTGTAGCAATTGCCGAAGATTTTAACCTTTTCAAATCTTCTGCCTTTTTAATTACCACAGAACCAAAGTTGGTCATATAATTCTTTTTAGCTTCCTCTTCTAACGAGGCCTGTTTTTTGCGATATTCTGCTTCTATTTCTGCTTGCTTTTTTCTGTTTTCCGCATCTATTACATCTTGTTTTTTATCTTCTTCTGCTTTGGAAGCATAGTAATTTTCAAAAACTTTTGCTGCATCAAAGTTTTTAGCTTCTGTACCAACTCGTTTTATGGTAACTTTTTCAATCACATCGTCTTGAGCAATTGCATTAACAACGTCCATACCAGTTATAACATGTCCAAAAACGCTATGTTTATTGTTTAGCCAAGGCGTTTCTTTATGCGTGATAAAAAACTGAGAACTATTAGTTTTTGGTCCAGAATTTGCCATAGATAAAATTCCGCCTTTGTCATGAACTAACGATGGATCAAATTCATCTTTAAAAGCATAGCCAGCACTTCCGCTTCCGTTACCGGATGGATCGCCACCTTGAATCATGAAATTAGCAATAACTCTATGAAATTTCAGACCGTTATAAAAAGGCTTTCCTTTATAAATTTCAGAAACTTTTGGGTTAGTGCCTTCTGCCAAACTCACAAAATTCGCTACCGTAACTGGCGCTTTTCGGTATTCTAACTGAAAAACAATTAAACCTTTATTGGTTTTCATTTCGGCAAATATACCTTCAGTAGCTACAATAGTTTTGGGCTTTGCTGTCGTTGCAGATGTTATTGGTTTTTTTGCAATTACTTTTAAGGTGGTTTTTGACTTTGTAGGAGTTTTTTTTACCTGAGAATATCCTAAACCTACTATCAAAAAAGAAAATAGGGCAATTAAAAGTGTTTTATTCATTGTTACTCTTATTTATTAGTCATTGTTACTTCGAAAATTATATTAGAATTTGGTGGAATTATATTTCCAGCACCATTTACGCCATAAGCTAAATTAGAAGGTATAAATAAAATTGCTTTTTGACCAATTTTTAACTTAGATAATCCTTCTTCAAAACCAGCTATCATTTGTCCTTTGTTTCCAATGATATACGGAATTGATCTATAACCAGATTGCTGTGCGCGTTGCTCATCATACTTACCTAAGCTTTTTGCTAATTCAGAATTACTTGTATCAAATAATGTTCCGCTTTCTAAATAACCTGCGTAGTTCACATTTACTTCTTGCCCATTTTTCGGAGTTACACCTTCTCCATCGATATAATATAATAAACCAGTTGGAGACTTTGTTGCTTCTGCTTTTTTAGTTGCGAAAAGCGCTAGTTTTTCTCTAATATTTTGAGCTATTTTCTCAATTTCTAATTTAGATGACTCAGAATCTTTTTTAGCAGATTTCGAAAAGTAATCGTCAAAAACTTTAACAGCATTAAACTTTTTAGCTTTTTCACCAATTCGCAAAATGGTTACTTTGTTAATCGCATCATCTTGTTTAATCGCATTGACAACTTCCATTCCTTTTTGAACTACTTCACCAAAAATTGTATGTTTGCCATCCAACCAAGGTGTCTTTACATGGGTTATAAAAAATTGGGAACTGTTTGTGTTTGGACCAGAGTTTGCCATTGCTAAAAGCCCTTCTTTATCAAAAGTAAAATTGGTTATTTCGTCTTTAAATTTATATCCAGTATCGCCACTTCCGTTTCCTAAAGGATCGCCACCTTGAATCATAAAGTTTTCAAGAACACGATGAAATTTTAATCCGTCAAAGAGATTTTTCCCTTTGTATTCTTCATTAACAAATTGATTTTTTCCTTCCGCCAAGGTTACAAAGTTGGCAACAGTAACTGGAGTTTCCTTATAATATAACTTTAAAAGTATAGTTCCTTTTGCTGTTTCCATTTCGGCATACAGTCCATCAGGTAAATTGCGATCTTCCTTTTTACAAGATGTTACGCTAAATAAGGCTAACGAAGCCAAAATTAAAAGTGCTTTTTTCATTTTTTTTAAGGTCTGTTTTCTAAATTTTCTATTGGATTTTCTGTCGGTTGTTTCGAAACATTTGTAGTTTCATTTTTTATATCTAGTAAAGTTACTTCACAAATTAAAGGTTCGTTAATTCCTATTCTGTCGTCATCACCATGGTAGCCAAAAGCAGAATGTGATGGAAAAAGAAAGGTTACAGTTTCTCCTTTTTTCATTAATTTAATTCCGTCCCGCAGTCCGAGTAAAATATTTTGTTTGTCAACGGCATAAGTCTGTACTCCTAATTCTTGTTTAGAATATATTGTATTATTTTTTAAATCCTTCATGTCGTATTCAAAAGTCACGATATCACCTTTTTTAGGAAAGATGGAATCATTTTCTTTTTTAACATTATAGTAATACCAATATCCTTTATTGGAACCAACATATTTAATATTTGGATTACTTTTGATTATGGAGTCAATTTGTTTTTCTTCTTTTTTTACCAAAACTTTATTTCGTTCCGCAGATTTTTTTAGGAAAACTCCCGAAGATTGCGAAATTGGCATGCGCGCCTGTTGTTGTTTACAACCAATAAAACAGAAAATTAGTACTAATAAGAAAATATATAATTTTGGAAGTTTGTTCATTACCCAATATTTAAATTTTGTAAAAGAGATTCAAATTTTTTAATTGTATTTTCTAAGGTTTCATAAGATTTTCCTCCAGCTGCATTAATATGTCCGCCGCCGCTAAAATTTTGACGTGCAAATTTATTCACATCAAAATCGCCTTGGGAACGAAAAGAAATTTTAATAATATTTTCATCTCTATGTTCAATAAAAATCGCTGCAAAAACGATACCCTTTATTGAAAGTCCGTAATTTACATTACCTTCTGTATCTCCTTTTTGATAATTAAATTCGTTCAAATCCGCTTGACTTAAAAAAGTATAGGCCGTTTTTTTGTCCGGAATTACTTTCATTTTATCTAAAGTTCGACCTAAAAGTTGTAACCTTTCAAAAGAACTATTATCAAATAATTGATTTGGAATGGTTGTATTTTCAACACCCAAATCTATAAATTCTGCAACAATTCGATGGGTTGCACCGGTAGTTTTTGGAAATTTAAAACCTCCAGAATCTGTTAGAATTCCAGTATATAAACAAGTAGCAATAGTTTTATCAATTAATTCTTTCTTGCCTAAAAATTCGATAAAATTGTAAACCATTTCACAAGTTGAACCAAAATTAACATCAGAATAGGTTACTGTTGCATAACTATCTGGTTCTTGATGGTGATCAATCATTACAATTGGAGCTACTATTTTTTTAAGAACGGTTTCCATTTCTCCGGTACGGTGAAATGCATTAAAATCTAAGGTAAAAACTAAATCAGCTTCTAGAATTTCTTTTTCACAATTCAACTTATCGGTTTCGTAAACCAATACGTTTTCACTACCTGGTAACCAAGCTAAGAATTCTGGAAATTCATTTGGTGAAATTACCGTTGCATTATGATTTATTTTTTTTAAAAAATATTGTAAACCTAAAGTCGAACCCATGGCATCACCATCTGGACTTTTATGCGGAATAAGAATAATTTTTTTAGGTTTTTCTAGTAAACCTTGCAGTAGCATTATGTCATTTTCATTCATAGAATGCGAAATTACATTTTTTTGGATTAAAAAACATTATTTGGTTATAAAAAGCCCAAACCAAACTGCAGCCAAACCAAGTACAACACTTAGGCCTATGTATAAAAGGGCATAAAATGGATTTTGATTCTGAAATAAAGAAACGTTTTCTAATCCAAAGGCAGAAAATGTGGTAAATCCTCCACAGAAACCTGTAATTAAAAGATATTTTAAGGAAGTATCTATTACATTATTTTTATCAAATATGCCAACTAAAATTCCTATCAGGAAGCAGCCTAAAACATTTACTAGTAAAGTTGCAAACGGAAATGAATTGGATAGATATTTATTTATAATTATTGAAATTAGTAAACGTAATACGCTACCGATAGCTCCGCCAATTGCCACATAAATAATTGTTTTGAACATAGTGAAAATCTAATTTTCAAAGATAGAAATTTTTTCAAAACTAGGTTTAATATACTAAATTTAAAACTCTATCGTAAATTGTTGGTAGAATGTTAGAAGTAAATTAGGTTTGTATTATTTTTTGAAGATAAAATAATCTTTTTTTATTTTATTCTGGTTTTGTATCTGGGAGATGCATTCTATTTTTTTGTAAATTGATTTTTTCTTTTTTGATTTATCAATTATACGGCGTCAAAATTAGTTGGGCCAAAAAGTAAAACATGATTGTATTTTAAAATTTCTTCTGAAATTTTTTTAAAAAAGGCTTCATTTAATTGTTCTTCTTTGTTATGCATAGTAAATTCACTTCTTTTAAGAACTTCTTCCTTGGTTTCTGTAGTAAAATTTGAATATATTTTCTGGTTGTCTTTTAATTGGTTTAAAGTAATAATTTCGGCAACAGAATGATCCATCCAAATGCCTATATTTTT
Source organism: Flavobacterium sp. (assembly GCA_047636155.1). Taxonomy (GTDB): domain Bacteria; phylum Bacteroidota; class Bacteroidia; order Flavobacteriales; family Flavobacteriaceae; genus Flavobacterium. The sequence goes on from JBLIJW010000001.1 coordinate 41,911, forward strand.
ATCTGTTTTCATGGTCGTATACTAATATTGGTAAATTTTTTATTGTTCCAGAATTCTTTTTCAAAATGTCAAGTGGTGTATTTTTTTGTGCCTTTGACCTTAAATATTAAAAGGTACGACACATATCCAAAATCAATACTACTATCCATAAAATTGACCAAAAAAGGTGCATTCCCCAAAAAAAGTGGTTGTTGTGATTCATCATAATTTGCTTGGCTTTCATTATAACGGATATATTTTTTATGAACTGTACCTTCAATTTCTAAAAAATGTTTGAATTCTTGTTAAGTTATTTTTGGAACAATAATTCCTTTTTTCTTCCAATTTACTAAATCGGTGGACGTTGCTAAAGCGCCTAATGCATTAATCTCATCGTAAGCAGTAAAAGTAAGATAAAAAGTGCCTTCAATTTCTACAATCCTTGGATCTTCCAAACCTTGAAATTCATATTCTGATTGTGGACAAAGTAGTGGTAAATCATTAAGACTTTCTACTACTAATGGTGATGATAATTTACAATATCCAATTGTGGAGTAATTATCTTTTGCAAGTGCTCTGTAAAACATATGAATACCACTTTCTACTTTTATTACAGCAGGATTGAGTACGCCTTCACTTTCAAAATTATGAGTTGTTTTTTTAAGTACAATACCCAATTTATTTACTTTTATCATGTTTATTTTTTTAGTTTTGTACCTATTTTTTAATTAGGGATAAAAAAATATTTATTACTCTTCATATCCGCTTTTAATTACTGTTGTTACCATTTTAAACTGCTCGTTGGCATTAAAACTATGTTTGGCATGCGCAGGAATTATAATGCCTTCACCAAGTTTTAATAAAATACTTTTATCGTTTATAATTACCTCTGCTGCGCCATATCGTTTGATTTGAATATAGGTATCAAACGGAATTGTTTTTTCACCCAATTCCTCACCAATATCTAAAGAAGTTGCCGTAATATTGCCTGTTTTTTTTTATTATGGTTCGACTAACAATTGCATTTGGCACATATTCAATAATTTCAATGATATTATGTGTTATTTTTTTTAAGATCTTTTTTTAAATCCATAAATTATAAGGTTTATTAAAAAATAAATTTTAACAAGTGAGTATATAAATTATAATTTCTGAAATATATAATAAAGGTTCTCATTTTATTTTGTTTCACACATTTGTTTGTAGTTGTTTATTATTTTTTATCTGACTTTATTTATGTTGAGAAAGAAGTTTCACATCAAATCAAAGGTCATTTATTATAATAGTGAATGCTTGCACAATATGAAATTGTAGTTGCACAATAAGTAGAAAAGCAAAGAATTAACGTTTTGTAAATCCTCTAAATTGTTGCGTTTTCTATTAGAAAGAGATTTAAAGAAAGAAGGTGAAAAACCTGTTACTTTTTTAAACTGATTAGACATTTGAGAAACACTACAATAATTCAATTTGTAGGATATTTGAGTTAAGTTTAAATTATCGCAAATTATAAGTGCTTTAATTCGTTCTACTTTATGAAGTATGATAAAAATGCTTAATTGTAATGCCTTTTTTATGAGAAAATAATTCGGCCAAATAATGCTAGTTTTTGGGTAATTTTTCTTTTAAAAGTACAGAAAAATTAATTGCAGGTAAATCATCAGAATAGTGAATTGTTTCTACAACAAGATTTACAATTTTCTCAATTAGAATGGCTTTTTCATCCTGCATTAGTTCTAAACCAGATTTATGTAACTCTGATTTTAAAATTTTTCTCTTTGCTCAGTTCATAGTTTTAAAAAGCACTACATCTCCAAGTTCTATCGATTTAAAAGCTACCTCTATTTTTTCCAACTCAGCCTTTACCACCAACTTACAGCGAGGACTTACCATATTTTGAATGTATAGTTTCATTGGTTTGGGTTAATTTAGAGGAATGCTTAAAATGAGGCATTATAGTTAAATATAGTCTTTTTAAGTGGCTTTCTTGGTGTAATTGTATTATTATCTATTTCAATAAAATACAATGTTGCCTTATTTCCAAAATTGTAAATAGCCCCATATTTTCTAATTTAGATTGTATTAATAAATATTTTAGCAATTATTTAGAAATAAATATTCTTTTAAAATTTTAAGTTTTTTTAAATCATATAGTATATTTAAAAATAATAGTATTTCTAATTTTTATTTCCAAAATCTAATACTATTTTTGCGCATGCAACACAACGTACTTATTTTAGATTTTGGCTCGCAATACACACAACTTATTGCGCGCAGAGTTCGCGAATTGAATATCTTTTGCGAAATTTTTCCTTACAATAATATTCCAGAAGATTTATCGTCTTACAAAGCGATAATTTTAGGCGGTAGTCCATTTTCTGTTCGTTCCGAAGATGCCTTACGAATTGATTTATCGCAAATTCGTGGTAAATTCCCGCTGCTTGCCGTTTGTTACGGTGCGCAATATTTGGCGCATTTTAATGGTGGTGAAGTTGCTGCATCTAATATTAGAGAATATGGTAGAGCAAATTTAAATTACATTAAAGAAAACGAAGTGTTTTTTGAAGGAATTTCTGCTGGTTCGCAAGTTTGGATGTCACATAGTGATACCATAAAAACATTGCCAACTAACGGAATACAACTAGCTAGCACAAAAGATGTAGAAAATGTTGCTTATAGAATTGATGGCGAAGAAACCTATGCAATTCAGTTTCATCCAGAAGTGTATCATTCCACCGATGGAAAGCAAATGCTAGAAAATTTCTTGGTTAAGATTGCAAAAGTGGAGCAGACTTTTACAGCAAATTCCTTTGTTGAAGAATGCATTGCCGAAATGCAAGAAAAAATAGGATCGGATAAAGTGGTATTAGGACTTTCTGGCGGAGTAGATTCTACCGTAGCAGCAGTTTTGTTGCATAAAGCAATAGGCAAAAATTTGTATTGTATTTTTGTAAATAATGGATTGTTGCGAAAAAATGAATTTGATAGCGTTTTGCATCAATATAAAGACATGGGTTTAAATGTAAAAGGTGTTGATGCATCGGATCGATTCTTATCTGAATTAGCTGGAATTAGCGATCCAGAAACAAAGCGTAAAACTATTGGTCGCGTTTTTATTGAAGTTTTTGACGACGAATCCAAGATCATTGAAGACGTATCTTGGTTAGCGCAAGGCACAATATATCCAGATGTTATTGAATCGGTTTCTGTAAAAGGTCCAAGTGCTACAATAAAATCACATCATAATGTTGGCGGTTTACCCGATTACATGAAGCTAAAAATAGTCGAACCTTTAAGAATGTTATTTAAAGACGAAGTTCGTAGAGTTGGAAAATCTTTAGGAATAGATGCTGAATTACTAGGTCGTCATCCATTTCCCGGACCAGGATTATCTATTAGAATATTGGGTGATATCACACCAGAAAAAGTACGTATTTTGCAAGAAGTAGATGCTGTTTTTATTAATGGGCTTAGAGAACATGGTTTATACGATAAAGTTTGGCAAGCTGGTGCAATTTTACTTCCAGTAAATAGTGTAGGAGTAATGGGCGACGAAAGAACTTATGAAAAAGTAGTTGCACTTCGCGCTGTAGAATCAACAGATGGAATGACGGCAGATTGGGTACATTTACCGTATGAGTTTTTGATGAAAATATCAAACGAAATAATTAATAAAGTAAAAGGAGTAAATAGAGTTGTATACGATATTAGCTCAAAACCACCAGCGACTATAGAATGGGAATAGTTATTGCTAGATGATTAATTCGATTACATTAATTTGTTAGAACAAGAGGTTCAAAATTGTAAAGTGTTACAAATAAAAAATAAAATTATGTTTAAAAGGGTTATATGTATTGCATTGTTTTTAGTTTGTAATTTGATTTTTAGTCAAAACTACACAAAACATACTGTTGCAAAAGGAGAAACTATCGCAACAATTGCCCAAAAATATAAGGTAACGCCTTATGATATTTATAAATTAAATCCCGATTCGCAAAACGGATTAAAAGTAAGTAGTGTAATTTTAATTCCAACTAAAGAAGCGCTAATTAGTAAATCGAATTCCAATCCTAAAATCTTTTCATCGGCGTTTTCTTCAGACAAACCCAAAACTCATTTGGTTGTTGCTAAAGAAACTATGTATAGTATTTCTAAAAAATATAATGTTAATATTGCCGATTTAGAAAAATGGAATCCTATTTTAAAAACAGAAGGTTTGCAGCCAGGACAGGTTTTAAACGTTTCAGAATCAAAAAATACTACTGCTGCTAAGCCAACTCAAATTAATACAAAACCAACCCAAACCATACAACCAATTCTTCATGAAGTTTTACCAAAAGAAACCAAATACGGAATTGCAAGGATTTACGGTATTTCTGTAGAAGAATTAGAGAAACAAAATCCTGAAATTAAAGATTCTTTGCCTATCGGATTTAATTTAAAAATAACTCCTTCTACAAAATTACCTTCAAAAACTGTCGACTCAGAAACTACGATAGCTTCGAAACAAGTCCAAATTGAACCACCTGTAAATTCTAGTTTAAATTATGAAGTTAAATTAGGAGAAACTTTATACAGTTTATCTAACTTGTTTAATTTAACTCAAGAACGTTTAATTCAGTTAAATCCAGAACTAAAAAATGGTGTTCAGATAGGAATGATTTTAAAATTACCTTTATATGTTTCCTATGCGAAAAGCGAAAAACATTTTTTCGATTTAACTACTACTTTAAATACATCTACTCAAAAAAAATTGGCTTTTTTACTTCCTTTTAATTTGAGTCGCATAGAAAAGGATAGTGTTTACACAACAACAGAAAGATTGCAGAAAGATAAGTTTTTAAACATGACGCTTGATTTTTATTCTGGTGCTTTAATGGCAATAGATTCGTCTAAAACACTAGGTTTAAATTTTGATGTGCAATTTTACGACAGTAATGAAACTAAAACAAGCACCGATGCAATTTCTGTAATTAAAAATAAGCGATTAGAAAATTCAGATGCGATTATTGGTCCTTTATACCAAGATAATTTAGAAAAAGTTGCACTTTATTTACAAGATAAAAAAGTACCGGTAATTTCTCCATTGTCTAAAGATTATGCTAAATCGGTATCTAATTTATACCAATCGATGCCACCATTCGAAGCTACTAAAAATGCTATGTTTAACTACATGCGAAGCAAAAATGGAAATATATTAGTTATAGTAAATCCGAAAAAGAATTCTATTAAAGAATACCTGCAACAAAATCAAGTTGGATACAAAATGGTAAATGAAAACGATGCTGGCAGATTTGTTGGTGATAGCATCAAAAAATATTTTGTAAAAGATAGAATTAATTTTGTTGTAATGGCAACAGAAAAAACAGGGACTATTTTCGCAGTTACCAACGCAATGCTTGCTGCATTGAAAGATTATAAAATACAGTTGGTTATATTAGAAGATAATGAAACTTTAGATTTTGAAGAAATCGCTTTAAGTAGATTAACAAAATTAAAAATGACCTATCCAACTATTACAAATCAAATAGAAACTGGAAACAAAAATAATTTCGAAAAACAATACAAAAATAAATACAGAACTTTTCCAACAGCATATGCAACGAGAGGTTTTGACATTACTTTAGATACCATGCTGCGCCTTTCTCAATCAGTTTCGTTTGAAGAAACAATTCAAACAATGGCAACCGAGCAATTAGAAAGTAAATTTGATTATACTACCAAAATTGATGGAGGTTATTTAAACAAAGGAACCTTTATTTTATTTTACGATACCGATTTAACTATTCAAAAAGCACCATAAAATGGCAACTTCTTCTATTCAATATTTAGGAAATTTAAGAACACAATCAACACATTTACAATCTAATTCGCAAATTGTAACCGATGCACCGTTAGATAATAATGGTAAAGGCCAAGCTTTTTCACCAACAGATATGGTTGCAAATTCGTTAGCAACTTGCATGCTAACCGTTATGGGAATAAAAGCAGAAAGTATGCAGCTAGAACTAAAAAATTCTACGGCAGAAGTTACTAAGGTTATGGATATAAATCCGCGTAGAATTTCAGAAATTCACGTTACTTTTCAAATGGAAGGTGTTTCTGATGAAAGATCACGAAAAATTTTAGAGAATACAGCAAACACTTGTCCAGTTCACCACAGTATACATCCAGATATTAAAAAAGAAATTACTTTTATTTGGAAATAAAAATCTGCAATTACAAATAGTTCTTTTTTACTAAAACTTTTCCATTTAGCTTTATGGACGATCAACAGAAATTACTTATTGAAATCGCCCATACCAAAATGCCGTATGGCAAATACGAAGGCAAACATTTAATTGATTTACCAGAATATTATTTAGTTTGGTTATGCAATAATCGACTTCCGAAAGGTAAATTAGGAGATCAATTAAAACTAATGCACGAAATTAAACTCAATGGTCTTGAAGAACTAATTCGAACTATACGAAAGAAATTTCCCGGCAAATAGGCTTTCAACTTTGATCTGTGTATATTTTTAGATTCTATAAAAAAGTGGTACTTTTGCATCGATTTTTACAACAACACAACTCTATAGATTAAGTTTTACTTTGTCTAAAAAAAAAAAAATGAACCAAACTAAATACATTTTTGTTACCGGTGGTGTGACTTCTTCTTTAGGAAAAGGAATTATAGCTGCATCTTTAGCAAAATTATTGCAAGCAAGAGGTTATCGAACTACCATTCAAAAATTTGATCCTTATATAAATGTAGATCCTGGAACTTTAAATCCATACGAACACGGCGAATGTTATGTTACCGATGATGGTGCAGAAACAGATTTAGATCTTGGTCATTACGAACGATTTCTTAACGTTCCAACTTCACAAGCAAATAACGTTACCACAGGTAGAGTTTACTTATCTGTTATTGAAAAAGAACGTCGTGGTGAATTTTTAGGAAAAACAGTTCAAGTTGTTCCACACATTACAAACGAAATTAAAGAAAGAATGCAGTTGTTAGGCAATTCTGGAGATTATGATATTGTAATTACAGAAATTGGCGGAACCGTTGGAGATATAGAATCTTTACCTTATATAGAATCTGTTCGTCAATTAGTTTGGGAATTAGGAGAAAATAACGGAATAGTAATTCATCTTACTCTAGTTCCATATTTAGCTGCAGCAGGAGAACTAAAAACAAAACCAACACAACACTCAGTCAAAACTCTAATGGAAAGCGGAATTAAAGCCGACATTTTAGTATGTAGAACAGAACATGAATTGTCAGACGAGTTGCGCAACAAACTAGCACTTTTTTGTAATGTAAAACGCGAAGCTGTAATTCAGTCTATTGATGCATCCACAATTTACGAAGTTCCTAATCTAATGTTAGAAGAAGGTTTGGATGTTGTAGCATTAAAAAAATTAGATTTACCTAAAAAAGCATCGCCAGATCTAAAAAATTGGAATACTTTTTTACACCGATTAAAAAATCCAAAACATTCGGTTAACATTGGTTTAATTGGTAAATATGTAGAGTTGCAAGATTCTTACAAATCTATTCTTGAAGCATTTATTCATGCCGGCGCCGAAAATGAAACCAAAGTAAATGTAATCAGCATTCACTCCGAGTTTTTAGATAAAGAAAATATCGCCGAAAAATTCAAAGGAATTGACGGCATATTAGTTGCACCAGGTTTTGGAGAACGCGGTATCGAAGGTAAAATCGAAGCCGTACGCTACGTTCGTGAAAATAACATTCCGTTTTTAGGAATTTGTTTAGGAATGCAAATGGCAGTAATAGAATTTTCAAGAAACGTCTTAGGTTATAAAGATGCCAACTCAACAGAAATGAATGCAAGCACTTCGCATCCGGTAATTAACCTGATGGAAGAGCAAAAAAATATTACAGATAAAGGTGGAACAATGCGTCTTGGTGCATGGAAATGTATTTTAAAACCAAACACATTAGCACAAAAAATATATGACAAAACCGAAATTCAGGAACGCCACAGACATCGTTTTGAGTTTAACAACGCCTATTTATCTGAGCTAGAAAAAGCAGGTTTACTTGCATCAGGAACAAATCCAGATACAGGTTTGGTAGAAGTAATAGAAGTTAAAAATCATCCATTTTTTATTGGTGTTCAATACCATCCAGAATATAAAAGTACCGTTGCTAATCCGCATCCATTATTTGTAAAATTTGTAGAAGCAATGGTAAAAACAAAAAATAAAATATAATTTTTTAGAAGCATATTTTTCAGGTTTTTTAATTTCTGTAATTCCCGTTTTCCGCTAAATTTTCCATTTTTCGGTTAGCACCAAAAATAAAAAGATACCGCTGCAACCGGGGCTAAAATATAATTACAAGAATTAAATTAAAATCTAAAAAGTAACAAACGCAACAACACAACGACTAAGTTACAAGAAATTAAATAACAACTAAAAGCAAGCGAAAAAATTCAAAAATATCGCAAAAGCAGTATGGAAGAAAAAAAATTAGACAAAAATTCAATCGTTGGTTTCGCACTAATATTTCTAATTGTGATTTGGATTATTTTTAATAGTCAAAAAAAGGCACAACAAGAACAAACTGAAAAAGCAAAACAAGAAGTTTTAGTTAAAGATAAGCAAGTAACTTCTAATCCTAAATTAGCAGAAACTACTGCAGTAAAAGACACTGTAATAAGCGATAGTCTAAAATTGCAACAACAAAAAAGCTCTTTAGGAAGTTTTGCATATTCTGCAAGTTTACCATCTGCTAAAAACGATTTCACAATTTTAGAAAACGACTTAGTTTACCTAAAAATCGCAAACAAAGGAGGTTATATTGCAGAAGCAAAATTAAAAAAATTCGAGCGTTTCCGCAAAGGTTCAGGAGAATTGGTCCGACTAATCGATAACAATAATGCAAATTTTAATATCGAGCTTAAAACCAAAGACAACCGAACCTTAAACACCAACGAACTTTTCTTTGAACCAAAGCTTACTACAATAGGCGGTAATCAAGTGCTTTCTATGAAATTGAAGGCAGGAGAAAATCAATATTTAGAATATGTTTATACCATGAAACCTAACGATTATATGTTAGATTTCGACATACAATCCCAAGGTTTAAATAATGTTTTAAGTACAACCAAACCAGCAAATTTAGATTGGAGTTTAAAAGCATTTCGTAACGAAAAAAGCGTTGCCTACGAAAACCGATATGCAGAAATTTATTTTGAACACAAAGACGGCAAAATTGATTATGCAGGTACAGGAAATGAGACCGAAGACGATGCAGAAAAAGCTACTTTTATTGCATACAAGCAACACTTTTTTAGCTCTATTTTACTAACAAAAACACCTTTTGAAACCGTAAAATTCCATTCTAAGTCTTTAGTAATTGACGAAGATAAAGACACAACGTTCACTAAACAATTTGAATCCAAAATACCTTTAGCTTATAAAAATGGAGAGTTAGATTACAAAATGAATTGGTATTATGGACCAACAGAGTTTGAGACATTAAAGGCATATGATCAAAATTTAGACAAAATTATTCCACTAGGATGGGGAGTTTTTGGTTGGATAAACCGATTGATTTTCATTCCATTATTCGGGTTTTTGAGTACTTATATTTCTTACGGAATCGCAATTATTGTTTTCACCATTTTAATTAAATTGGCCATGTCGCCAATTACATTTAAATCCTTTTTGTCGCAAGCAAAAATGAAAGTATTGCGACCAGAAATTACAGAGTTGGGCGAAAAATTCAAGAAAGATCCAATGAAAAAACAACAAGAAACAATGAAGTTGTACAATAAAGCGGGGGTAAATCCAATGGCAGGATGTATTCCTGCACTTATTCAGTTGCCATTTATGTATGCATCGTTTCAGTTCTTTCCATCTGCATTTGAATTAAGACAAAAAAGTTTCCTTTGGGCAGATGATTTGTCTTCTTTTGACCAGGTAATTAAGTTACCTTTTAGAATCCCGTTATATGGAGATCATATCAGTTTGTTTCCAATATTAGCGGCAATAGCTATTTTCTTTTACATGAAAATGACTTCTGGTGATAATGCAATGGCGCAACCACAACAAGAAGGTATGCCAGATATGACAAAAATCATGAAAATAATGATTTATCTTTCACCAGTAATGATGCTTATTTTCTTTAACAGTTATGGTTCAGGATTAAGTTTATATAACTTCATATCCAATTTAATTACAATTGGAATTATGTTAGTTATTAAAAGGTATTTTATAGATAGTGATAAAATTCATGCAAAAATTCAAGAAAATAAAACGAAACCCAAAGCCGAAGGTAAATTCCAGAAACGCATGCGCGAAATGATGGAAAAAGCCGAGGAACAAAAGAAATTAAAAAAATAAAAATATAGATATTTTATTATATCGCAAACTCTGTTTTAATTCGTTAAAGCAGAGTTTTTTTAATTAGGAAATAGTATGAAAGTTTTAATTATAGGTTACGGCAACATGGGAAAAACCTATGCTAAGAGTTTTATAAATTCTAGATTTATAAAAGTAGAGGATATTTTTGTTTTAAGCAGACGCCAGATTCTTTTATCAATAAATGAAGTAATTCCAGCAAAAAACTTTATTACTCAAGCTTCCAAAATAATTTCTAATCTAGATATTGTAATTATTGCAGTAAAGCCTCAAGATTTCTCTGTTTTGGCAGAGCAAATAGTTCCCTTTTTAAACACACAACAATTAATTTTATCGGTAATGGCCGGAGTTACGTTATCCTCTATTTCAGATAAATTAAAATGCCAGAAAGTGGTGCGATGTATGCCCAATATTCCAACTCAAATTGGTAAAGGAATGACCGTATTCACCGCAACAAATGAAGTCGATAGAAAGGAATTATTTATAATTCAAAATCTTATAAATACTACCGGAAAATCTATTTACGTAGATAAAGAAGAATTACTAAATGCTGCAACTGCGATTTCAGGAAGCGGTCCAGCATATGTCTTTTATTTTATGAATGCCATGATTCAAGCTGCAGAAAATTTAGGATTTAATCCTTCAGAAGCCGAACTTTTGGTAAACCAAACTTTTTTTGGCTCAGTCGATTTGCAAAATGCTGCTACTCTTTCAAACGCAGAATGGATTCAAAAAGTAGCATCTAAAGGCGGAACAACAGAACAGGCATTAAATATTTTTGCAGAAAATGAAACAGATAAAATTATAGAAAATGCAATTTTTGCAGCCAACAAACGAGCAAGAGAATTAGGTTCATAAAAAAAGCCATCCGTTATAGGACAGCTTTTAATATTTTTTTTAAAATTCTATAATTATAAAACGGGCAATAAAACTTTATCTAAAACGTGTATTACTCCATTAGTACATTGAACATCAGTTACTACGATATTACTTGCTGGTCTTGTTGGCATAAAAGCACCAGTAATTTTGGCACCACCAGTTAAACTAATAATAATATTTTGATTGTTTAAAGTCGTAACACTTCCTGATGTTGGACCAGAAACTACTGCTGGTAGGCTAGCTTCCAATACATTTCCGTTAATTACATGATATTGTAACACTGAGGTTAATTGGGCCGTTGTTGGTGTAAAAGGAATTGCAGCTAATTCAGTTCCAAGATTAGTAAAGGCGGCATTGGTTGGTGCAAAAACTGTAAAAGGTCCAGTTCCAGATAAGATGCTTACAAAATTTGGTTGGCCTTGGGAAGTAAGCGCTTCAACTAACGAGCTAAAATTATCATTAGCTAAGGCAGCATCTACTAAAGTAGACAAACCAATAACTTCATCAACTATATGAATTACTCCGTTAGATGCATCAATGTTGGCAGAAGTTACTTCTGCACTTCCATTTAATCTGACTACAGCACCAGTTTTCTTAACATACATACTTAATGTATTAGTAGTAGATGCGCTTCCTAACGCCAATGTTTTGATATAACCATCCTCAGGTAATGTACTTGCAGTTAATTTTGTAGAAATTACATGGTTTAAAAGAATTTGTCTTAAATCTGCAACTGGAACATCATTAACAGAAACACCAGCACCTAAAAAAGCTGAAAATGCTGCGTTTGTTGGTGCAAATACTGTATAATTTCCAGGATTATTTAGTACTGTAACCAAATCTGCTCGTACCAAAGCACTTACTAAAGTTGATAAATTTGCATTTCCTTGTGCAATTACCGCAATGGTCTGAGGTTGCACATTGTCATCGTCATCGTTGCATGCTGAAAAAGCTAAAAAAATTCCAAATAGGGCAGTTAATGCAACTAGTTTTTTTAAAAATTTTGTTTTTTTCATGGTTTTTTGTTTTAATTAGAGAATATTTTGTCTAACAAAACTAAAAAAATAATAAACAAATTAATTTGTATTTTACAAAAATTTAACAAACTATTTTTTGTAAAGTTTGAATTTTAAAAGCTTGAAAGCGATTATAATCATACGTTTATTTAAAAATTGGTTCTATTTTTGCAATATTAATTATACTATCCCTAAATTATCTTTAAAACCTTTATTTCTATGAAATTTTTATATTTAATTCTATTTTTTACCACTTCAATTTATTCCCAAGAAATCAATCAACTAGACAGCGAAGGTAAAAAAGATGGTAATTGGAAAGGTACTTATTCTGATTCCAAAAGACCACGTTACGAAGGAATTTTTAATCACGGAAAGGAAGTTGGCCTTTTTAAATTTTTTGATGATACCAAAGCAGGAACTTTAATTGCAACCAGAGAATTCAATACCAAGGATAATTCTTGTTATACCGTTTTTTACAACCAACGAAAAAACAAAGTAAGCGAAGGCAAACAAATCGGAAAGGATTATGATGGCGAATGGAAATACTATCATGAAAATTCTACCACCATCATGACCTTGGAAAACTATAAAAATGGCAAGTTGAATAGTGTTCGAAAAGTTTTTTATCCTAACGATGTTTTAGCAGAAGAGGCAAATTATACCAATGGAGCGAAAGATGGAAATTACAAAAGCTATGCAGAAAATTCTGTACTACTAGAAAATACCAATTATAAAAACGGACAATATGATGGGCAAGCTGTTTTTAAAAATGCTAGTAATATTGTCGTCGGCAAAGGAAAATTTAAAAACGGAAAGAAAGTTGGAATCTGGACATATAATAATGGTGGTACAATAACCACTGAGAATATGGATAAGAAAAAAGCCAATTTTCAAAAGCGAACAACACCAATCAAAATGAATTAAAACCGTACCTTTGCAAAAAAATATAAAGTAATGAAAAGGGTAGTGGTTGGACTTTCTGGTGGAGTAGATTCTAGTGTTGCAGCATATTTGTTGCAAAAACAAGGATACGAAGTTATCGGTTTGTTTATGAAAAACTGGCACGACGACTCGGTTACAATTTCAGATGAATGTCCGTGGTTAGAAGACAGCAACGATGCTTTATTAGTCGCAGAAAAGTTGGGAATTCCGTTTCAAACGGTCGATTTAAGCGAACAATATAAAGAGAAGATTGTAGATTATATGTTTCGAGAATACGAGAATGGTCGTACTCCCAATCCAGATGTTCTTTGCAATCGCGAAATAAAATTTGACGTTTTTATGAAAATTGCACTTTCTTTAGGTGCAGATTTTGTTGCAACAGGACATTATTGCCGAAAAGGTGAAGTTAGTTTAAACGGTCAATCACATTATCAATTGCTTGCTGGTTTAGATGGTAATAAAGACCAATCTTATTTTTTATGCCAACTATCACAAGAACAATTAGCAAAATCACTTTTCCCTATAGGAGAACTTACAAAACCTCAAGTTAGAGAAATTGCTGCAGAAATGGAATTAATTACCGCAGATAAAAAAGATTCGCAAGGATTATGTTTTATCGGTAAAGTACGTCTTCCAGATTTTCTCCAACAAAAATTGCAGCCAAAAAAAGGGATAATCTATGAAATAGATAGTGATTCTAATTTATATACTACTCAAATTCCAAATTTTGAATCTTTAGAACAACAATTAATTTGGGAATCTAATCCAATAAAATATAATCCCGAAGACGGCAAAGTAGTAGGAAAACATCAAGGTGCGCATTATTTTACAATTGGCCAGCGAAAAGGACTAAATGTTGGAGGTACAAAAGAAGCCTTGTTTATAATTTCTACCGATGTAAAAACCAATGCAATTTACACTGGTCAAGGTGCAAAACACCCAGGATTATTTAAAACTACTTTAAAAGTGCAAAATAGTGAAGTGCATTGGATTCGCACAGATTTAAAATTACAAATCGGAGAAACTTTAGAAGTTATGGCAAGAATAAGATACCGCCAAGAACTTCAAGAAGCCACATTATACCAAATGGAATCTGGTTTATTTGTTAAATTTAAGAATCCACAATCTGCAATAACAGAAGGGCAATTTGTCGCTTGGAATATTGAGGATGAATTAGTTGGTTCGGGAGTTATTTCTTAAATTAGCAAGTCAAAACTGCTATGTTATGAAAAATTTATTCACCATTTTATTATTTTGGTCCAGCATATCTTTGTTTTCTCAAGAAGAAGCTTGGGTATATTTTGCAGACAAACCGAATGCTTCTTATTTCTTATCTAATCCAACAGAAATGCTTACGCAACGTGCCTTGGATCGAAGAAGTAATCAAAATATTGCCTTAAATATTCAGGATGTTCCAATCCATCAACTGTATGTAAATTTAGTTGCAACTCAAGCAGGAATTCAAGTAAAAGCACAATCTAAATGGTTAAATTGTGTGCACGTTCGTGGTTCGGTTTCTAATATTCAAGCACTTTCTAGTTTAGCCTTTGTAAATCAAATACGCTTTGCAAATGCCACGTTAAATGCAAAATTTGCTGTTGTGAAAAAAGAAATTGTTTTCCAAAAAAACCTAGAGGTACAAACTACTTTCGCTTATGGAACTTCTGCAAATCAAATTCAAATGTTAAACGGACATATTTTGCACCAACAAAATTATACTGGAACCGGAAAAATAATTGCTGTTTTAGATTCTGGTTTTATAAATGTAAATACTGCGCAACCTTTTGAACGATTATTTACAAATAATTTAATCCTTGGTGGATATAATTTTGTTTCAGGAAACACTAATGTTTATAGTTTGCACAATCACGGAACTTTGGTTTTATCATCTATCGGAGGATTTAAAGTAAACCAATTAGTTGGTACAGCACCAGATGCACAATATTATTTATATGTTACAGAAGACGTAACGGCAGAAAACCCTGTAGAAGAAAGTTATTGGGTTCAAGCAGCAGAAGAAGCAGATCGCGTTGGAGCAGATATAATTACCTCCTCTTTAGGATATTCTGATTTTGACAATCCTAATTATAATCATACCTATTCCGATTTAACAGGAAATGTTGCCTTTGCTTCCCAAGGTGCAAATATTGCATTTTCTAAAGGAATTGTAGTGGTTGCAAGTGCTGGAAATTCTGGTGCAAGTGCCAATCCATACATTGGCGTTCCTGCAGAAGCTACTAATGTTTTAGCAATTGGCGCAGTTCAGGCTAACGAAAATTACGCTAGTTTTAGTAGTATCGGACCAACGTTTGACAACAGAATAAAACCAGATTTGATGGCGCAAGGACAATCTACTTATTTATCTAATACCAACGGCGATATTATTACTGCAAGCGGAACCTCATTCTCTTGCCCTATTATGGCTGGCGTTATTGCTTGTTTTTGGCAAGCTGCACCAAATTTAACTAACCAACAATTGGTAGATTTAATTAAACAGTCGGCAGATAGATTTACAAATCCAAATCCACAATTTGGTTATGGAATTCCCGATTTTCAGGAAGCATTAAATCAATATTTACTCAGCATTCAATCGGTTTCTAAAAATTCGTTAGCTGTTTATCCTAATCCTACAACTAATTTTATACATTTTCCTATCGCCTTCGCGGATAATCAACCAGTAGTAACAATCTACAATTCGTTAGGCCAGCTAATAATTTCTAAAAACATAAACAGACAAAACTTTGCAATAGATGTTTCTAATTATTCTAACGGAATTTATTTTTTTACCGTTAGAAGTGCAGCATCTTTTTACAGCGGAAAATTTCTAAAAAATTAAAAAATAATGAATAGTAATAAAATTACTGAACTTTTTAAAATTCAACATCCAATAATTCAAGGCGGAATGATTTGGAACAGTGGATACAAATTAGCAAGCGCGGTTAGTAATGCTGGTGGCTTGGGTTTAATTGGCGCGGGTTCAATGTATCCAGAAGTAGTTCGAGAACATATTCAGAAATGCAAGTTGGCAACCAATAAACCATTTGGTGTAAACGTGCCGATGTTGTATCCAAATATTGAAGAAATAATTCAAATTATTATCGATGAAGGCGTAAAAATTGTGTTCACTTCTGCCGGAAATCCCAAAACTTATACTACAAAATTAAAAGAAAACGGAATTACCGTTGTACATGTTGTAAGTAGTTCAAAATTTGCTTTAAAAGCTCAAGATGCGGGAGTTGATGCTGTCGTAGCCGAAGGTTTTGAAGCAGGCGGACACAATGGTCGTGAAGAAACTACTACATTTACTTTGATTCCGATGGTAAAATCTCAAATCAAAATTCCATTAATTGCAGCTGGCGGAATTGCAACAGGAAACGGAATTCTTGCTGCTATGATTCTTGGTGCAGATGGCGTTCAGATAGGAAGTCGTTTTGCCGCGTCAGTAGAAAGTTCTTCACACGAAAATTTTAAGAAAACTATTGTAGAAACCAATGAAGGCGATACCCAACTTACTTTAAAAGAATTAGCGCCAGTTCGATTAATAAAAAATAAATTCTATAACGATGTTCAAGAATTATATCTTAAAGGAGCAACTAAAGAAAGTTTATCCGAATTGCTAGGAAAACGCCGTTCTAAACGCGGAATGTTTGAAGGCGATTTAATTGAAGGCGAATTAGAAATCGGACAAGTTGCAGGTTTAATTCATGATATTTTACCAGTATCTGAAATTATGAAAAATTTAGTTTCTGATTTTGAAATCGCCAAACAAAATTGCGCAAGCTTATAGTAAATATAACTTTAAATTCACTTTTTAAATTTTCTTTTGACAATTACATTACTTAATTTTAACCCACTTTTAGTGTATTAAATCAAATGCATTTCAATTTACTTTCTCATGAAAAAATATATTTTATTCGTATTCTGTTCTTTTTCTTTATTCGCCCAACAACGACCAAAATTAGTGGTTGGTATTGTGGTAGATCAAATGAAAGCAGAATATTTAGACCGTTTTAATTCGGATTTTTCTGAAATCGGATTTAAAAAACTTATAAATAATGGATTTTCATACACCAACATGCACTACAATTTTGTTCCAACCTACACAGCGCCAGGACATGCCGCTATTTTTACAGGTGCAACACCATCGGTTAACGGAATTGTAGGAAACGATTGGTTCAATAAAAGAACAGGTCAAAACATGTATTGTACCGACGATTTATCGGTTTTAATCTTAGGAAATGGAACTAAAGACGAAGGCGAAATGTCTCCAAAAAATTTACTATCTACAACCATAACAGACGAACTTAGATTGGCTACCAACTTTAAAGGAAAAGTAATCGGAATAAGTGTTAAAGATCGAGGTGCCATCTTACCTGCAGGTCATTTTGCAAATTGGGCTTTTTGGATGAGCAAAACCGGAGATTTTATAAGTAGTACTTTTTATGGTTCTGATTTACCAGATTGGGCAAAGAATTTTAATGCAGAAAAACGGTACATGAATTACATCAATAAAGGATGGAATTTATTAAAACCAATAGAAACATACAACGAAAGTTTGGCAGACGACAATATTTATGAAGGAAAAGTAAATGGAGAAAAAGCTATTTTTCCGTATAACTTAAAAACCATGTTCGATAAATCAGATGCTGGAATTATTAAAGCAACGCCTTTTGGAAACGATATGGTTGCTGAATTTGCAAAAGCTGCCATAGCAAATGAAAAATTAGGGCAAGACAATATTACTGATTTTTTGACCGTGAGTTTTTCATCTACAGATTATGTTGGACACATTCTTGGACCGCGATCTATAGAATTGCAAGATACTTATTTGCGATTAGACAATACCATTGCTGATTTTATTATCTATTTAGATAAAACCGTAGGTAAGAATAATTATTTATTATTTTTAACTGCAGATCATGCTGGTGCTGAAAATGTGCAATATTTAAAAGACAATAAATACAATGTTACCAATTTAAATTCTACTGAAATTAGAAAAGGCTTACAAGAATTTTCTAAAGCCACTTTTGGAGAAGATTTTTTATTAAACTATTCTAATTTTAATGTTTTTTTAAAGAAAGATTTAATTGCGAGTAAAAAATTAAATGTTTCAGATGTTACCTTGGTGTTTAAAAACTATTTAAACAAGCAAGAATATATAAAACGTGTCTACTCTGAAGATGAAATATTGGCAAATTCTGGTTCAGATTTTATTTTAGATGCCGTTGCAAATGGTTATGATTTGCAACAAAACGGCGAATTAGTAGTAGTTTACAAACCAGGATTTATTGAATATGGCGCAACAGGAACATCACACGGAACTGTTTATAGCTATGACACGCATGTACCAATGTTATTTTACGGATGGAATATTCCTAAAGGTCAAAATTCAGAGAAAAAAGTAATCACTCAAATTGCACCAACGGTAGCTTTAAAAATTAAAATTGCTTTACCTAACGGAACAGAAGGCCTAATATTAAAAGAAATTTTAGATGCCAAATAGGAATTAAATTCTATTTTTTTTTGAAAATATAAAACACATTTAAAAAAAATAAAAAAAAACGGATACGATTGGCAAAATCATATCCGTTTTTTTAGAACACTAAAAATCTTATATATCTAAGACAATCTGATTTTTCAAAATATCATCAAAAGTTTCTCTTTCTCTAATTAAATGACCTTTTCCTTCTTTAAATAAAACTTCAGCGGGTTTTAAACGAGAGTTGTAATTGCTTGCCATTGAAAAACAGTAAGCTCCAGCATTTTTAAAACTTAAGATATCGCCTTCTTTTATTTCTGCAATTCGGCGGTTGTTTGCAAAAGTATCTGTTTCGCAAATGTAGCCAACAACGGTGTAAAAACGCTCTTTTCCTTTAGGATTAGATATGTTTTCAATAACGTGTTGTGAACCATAAAACATCGGACGAATTAAATGATTAAATCCGGTATCAATTCCTGCAAAAACAGTAGAAGTTGTTTGTTTTACCACATTCACTTTTGCTAAGAAAAATCCGGCTTCGCTCACTAAAAATTTCCCAGGTTCAAATGCCAAAGTCAAATCGCGACCATATTCTTTTTCGAATGCTAAGAAACGTTTGCTTAATTTTTTTCCTAATTCTTCAATATCGGTTTCAATATCGTCTTTTTTATACGGAACTTTAAAACCAGAACCAAAATCAAGAAAATCTAAATCTTTAAAGTTTTTTGCTGCTTCAAATAAAATTTCGGCGGCATATAAAAACACTTCAATATCTAAAATGTCAGATCCGGTATGCATGTGAATACCGTTAATATGCATTTTTGTATTTTCTACAATTCGAAGTAAATGTGGCATTTGATGCACAGAAATTCCGAATTTACTATCTATATGGCCAACAGAAATATTTTGATTTCCGCCTGCCATAACGTGAGGATTAATTCGTATACAAACCGGAATTTGAGGATATTTTTGTCCGAAATGTTCTAAAACCGAAAGGTTGTCAATATTTATTTGTACGCCTAAATGCGCAACTTCTTCTATTTCTTCAAAAGAAACTCCGTTTGGTGTGAATATTATTTTTTCTGGAGTAAAACCAGCATGTAAACCCAATTGCACTTCTTGTAAAGAAACAGTGTCTAAACCAGAACCTAACGTCTTTAGCAGCTTTAAAACAGAAACATTAGACAAAGCTTTCATTGCATAATTGATGCGTAACTTTTCTATCTTAGAAAAGGCTTTGCTTAATCGGTTGTACTGTCTTTCGATGGTTGCCGCATCGTAAACGTAAAGCGGACTTCCAAATTCTTGGGCAAGTGCTTGTAATTCTTTAGGTTGCATCTTTTTTAAATTAATTAAAATGAATTTATAAAACGCAAATATAGTAGTTGATCGATGGTTTTACAAAATCTTTTTCATTTCTGTGAAATTTTAATGATTTTGGGCTTAAATTTTAGAATATGGTAAATTTTTTGCCCTGATGTTGCCATTGTTGAAGCTCTTGCGATTTTTTTTAAATCTCAAAGCGACTGGCAACAGCAGGAATTACATAAATTGAAAATGCCGAAAATTTAGGCACCAAATAAAAAATAGAATTGCTTGTTTTTGGTTTTGTAGTTGGTATAAATTTGAGTATTTTTGTGGCACTTTATAAAGATTAAAACTTTTAATATGGACATACACGAATACCAAGGAAAAGAGATTTTAGCAAGCTATGGCGTAAAAATACAACGTGGTTACGTTGCAAATAACCCACAAGAAGCAGTTGCTGCTGCAAAACAATTAACGGCAGAAACTGGTACAGGTTGGCACGTGATTAAAGCGCAAGTTCATGCTGGCGGACGCGGAAAAGGTGGCGGTGTTAAGTTGGCTAAAAACTTGCAGCAAGTGGAAGAAATTGCAGAACAAATTATTGGAATGCAATTAATTACACCTCAAACATCTGCAGAAGGTAAAAAAGTGCATAAAGTTTTGGTTGCAGAAGATGTGTATTATCCTGGTGAAACAGAAACTTCTGAGTTTTATATGTCAGTTTTATTAAATCGTGGGAAAGGTCGTAACATGATCATGTATTCTACAGAAGGTGGAATGGATATTGAAGAAGTTGCAGAACATACACCGCATTTAATTTTTACAGAAGAAATTGATCCAAGTGTTGGATTACAAGGTTTTCAAGCAAGAAGAATTGCTTTTAACTTAGGTCTTTCTGGAAATGCGTTTAAAGAAATGGTTCAATTTGTAGATGCCTTATACAAAGCATATATTGGATCAGATGCTTCTATGTTTGAAATTAATCCGGTTTTAAAAACATCTGACAATAAAATTATTGCTGTAGATGCAAAAGTTAATTTAGATGATAATGCATTATATCGTCATCCTAAATTAGCAGAATATAGAGATGTTCGTGAAGAAAACCCTATTGAAGTAGAAGCGAAAGCTGCTGGTTTAAATTATGTGGATTTGGATGGAACAGTTGGTTGTATGGTTAATGGTGCAGGTTTGGCAATGGCTACTATGGATTTAATTAAATATGCTGGTTTTGAACCTGCAAATTTCTTAGACGTTGGTGGAACTGCAGATGCGAAACGTGTAGAATTAGCCTTTAGAATTATTTTGAAAGATCCAGCTGTAAAAGCAATTTTGATTAACATTTTTGGAGGAATAGTTCGTTGTGATCGGGTTGCTCAAGGTGTTGTAGATGCTTATAAAAATATGGGTGATGCAATTAAAGTTCCAATTATTGTTCGTTTACAAGGTACTAATGCAGAAATTGCTAAAGAATTAATTGATAATTCTGGAATGCCAATTTTATCGGCGGTTCAATTTCAAGAAGCTGCAGATCAAGTTCAAGCTGCATTGTCTTAATTAAGAATTAAGAATTTATAAAAAAAAATCCCAAGTCAATCTTGGGATTTTTTTATAAGTAAACTAATTTAATAATGTTTGAATCACAGGTATAAAAAAATCTCGAACGAATTCGAGATTTTTTTCATTTAGCATTTTTGGTTTATTTTATTTTCTTTTTCAATAGCAATTATTCCCATACTTGGGTAAAATATATAGTTAGTTTCCTTTGGTATATACTTTTGTGTAAACTTTATCATTTTTGTAATCATAAGATTCGATAACTAAATTTCCGTTTCTGTCAAAATAACTCATTGCAGTTTCGTTTCCATTTCTGAAAAAGAATGCATTGGTTGAAGTTTTACGTAATAAATTTGGTTTTGCAGTTTTATCCATATATAAGGTATATCCTCGTGGATCTAAATCCATTTTATATTTTTGACCATTTTCACCAACGTAATAACCTGACATATCTACATCTACTGTTCTTACAGAACCATCTGCGTTAGTAATGGTTGTAGTTTTAATAACTTCAGTTGGAGTTGCTTCAATATCTATGTTTTTAGTACCCGCTTTAGGTTCTCCTAATTTTACATTTTGAATTTCTGCAGTTTCTTCTTCCTTAACTAATTTTGTAACTCCATCAGAATCTTTTATAGTGGTTACTGTAGTTTCTGTAGTTTTTGTAACGTTTTTAGTTTGAGCTTGTAAACTTAAAGTCGTTAAGACAAAGGCTAAGCTTAATGTTATATTTTTCATGATTTAAAAATTTTAATTAAAATTATTCTACAAAGTTATCTTGAATGTAAAGAAATAGCATTCTACAATTTTTGCTATAACTTATAAAATTTACATTTTAACCAAAAAAATCTCGAAGTGATTCGAGATTTTTTTTATTTTTTAAAAACTAAAACCTAATCTAGCATAGTAAAATGCACCTCCAAATCCCATTTGAACGGCATCCCAATAACCTCCGGCTTCTACCCAGTCGTCTTGTTGATCTGGATAGATATTGAATAAATTATTACTACCAATACTAAATTTGGTAGATTTATTTAATTTAAAGCCAAGTGTTAAATCGGTTACAACTTTTGCACCGTAAGTATCTGTTGCTGCGATTATTTGATTTTCAAAAGAACCATAAGAGGTTACATCTTCATAAACTTGATAATCTAACAATTCTACTTTACTAAATCTTGTAAATGCCAATCCTGCGTCAAACCATTTTTTAGCAAAATTTAAATTTAAACCAAATTTGCTATTAGGAGCAGAAGCTAAAAGAAAAGCTTTTTCTCTTTCTCCAAAAAAAGTTTGTTCATCTAATGCACCATTATTTACCCTGTCTATTTTCATATTATTAATATTACCCACTAACGTTGCTGAGAAGGAGTTTTCTCCGAATTTTTTTCTCCAAGAAAAAACTAAATCCAAACCATTTGTTTTAGTATCTGTACCATTAACGAAAAATTGAGCTGAATCAACGCCTATTCCTAAAGCACTAGCATCAAAATATCCGGTTAACACAATTCTGTCTTTAACAGAAATAGAATATGCATCAACAGTTGCAGTAAAATTCCCGAAATTTGCGGTAAATCCAAACGAGGCATTTAGTGCTTTTTCTTCATTTAATTTATCAATTCCAAAAGCCTGTGTAACCGGACTATTATTAGGAGAAAGCAAAATCTCTGAAGCTCCGCTAGATGAAAAGTTGGTAAAGCGCAGGTTATAATAAATTTGAGCTAACGATGGTGCTCTAAAACCAGTACTAACTGAACCTCTAAAATTAATATTATTTGTTACTTTATATCTTGCAGCTAATTTTCCGTTTAGAGTACTTCCAAAGTCGCTGTAGTTTTCAAATCGCACAGCAGTACTTATCAAAAATTTTTCTGTTATATCTAATTCTCCATCTGCATAGAGTGATACATTTGATCTCGTTCTGTCAACAACATTTGAAGGACTGTATCCAGGAAAACCTTGTGAACCTCCAGGACGAGGATCGCCAGTTATCGGATCGCTTGGAATAGTCTGTGTAGTTGGATCTGTAACCGCTATTCCGTTTACATCATAAGTAGCATATGAACCTTCTTCACCTGCAAAAATATTGAATTTTTCTGTTCTATATTCGGCACCAAAAGCAAGATTCAAACCACTCATTATATCTGCATAGTTTTTAGAAAAATCAAAATTCATAGTATTTTGACTTAAACTATGTCCTCCCGCATCAAATTCTGTCGGCGACGCTTCTTCTAATGAAGCATTTAATGTTCCTTTAATAAAATAATGAAAGTTATTCTTTCCAAAAGTATTGCTTATATCAATATTCCAGCCACTTTCTGTTTTAGTTCGTATACCTGCAGATATTGAATTATCAATAATATTAGAAGTAATTCTAGGTGTAAAACCGTTTGGATAAATAGAAACTACATTTCGTGAAGTGGGATTGTTTCTTGTAAAAGCATAGGCATCGGTATCCCTAAAATTTCTTCCACCAAAGGCATAAATTTCTGTTTTATCCGAAACAGGAATTGCCATATTTACTAAAAAATTAAACCCATCAATGGATGCTTCTCCAAAACCTCTTCGAAAATCAAAGCCAGGACGTAATGTTTTGTTTTTACTAATATATTCTGATGTAAAGTTAGCATATCCGCCTTTTTCTCCAATCTTAACTCCATAGTTAGCTGTAACCTTTAAGGAACCACCATCAAAATTTTTGTCTTTCCCTATTTTATTTCCATCTTGATTGGTATCTAAAAAGTTGCCGCTTGTATTTGCCGTTCCATCAGGAAAATCGCCATCTGCATTAGTATTATATGCGCCATAACTTACCGTTCCAGTAAATTCATCTACGCTATCATTTAAAACAATATTAATTACTCCAGATATTGCATCAGAACCATATTGTGCTGCTGCACCATCTCTTAAAATTTCTATTCTTTTAATAGAAGATGCTGGGATAGCGTTTAAATCAGTTCCTGTGTTTCCTCTTCCTCGTGTTCCGAACAAATTTATTAAAGAAGA
Organism: Flavobacterium sp.; assembly: GCA_047636155.1. Lineage (GTDB taxonomy): Bacteria > Bacteroidota > Bacteroidia > Flavobacteriales > Flavobacteriaceae > Flavobacterium. The sequence goes on from JBLIJW010000001.1 coordinate 66,450, forward strand.
TTGATGTCTTCTTTTGCCATTAATTAAAACCAAAGTTTGATCTGGTCCCATTCCTCTAAGTGAAGCAGGATCAACATGATCTGCTCCGTCAGAACCAGATTGTTTATTCGCATTAAAAGATGGCGCTACATACTGTAGCAACTCGTTTATCTCAAGTTTTCCGCTTTGGGTTGTCACGCTTTTCACGTCAATAATGTCTATTGGAACTGCAGAATTGACAACAGTTCTTTTGGAATTTCTTGAACCTACTGTAACCGTAACTTCGTCTAGTTGTTGGCCTTCCGAAAGTACAACATTGATAGTATTTTCGTTAGTCACTTTTAGTTCTTTTGTGTCAAAACCTATGTAACTAAAAACCAAAGTGGCATTTTCTGCAACTTTAATTCTATATCTACCATCGCTATCTGATGATACTGCATTTTTAGTTCCTTTTTCAACAATATTTACACCTACTAGCGTTGAGTTTGTTGGATCAGAAACAATTCCTTTAATTTCTTTTTGAGCAAAAATTGAGGAGAAGGTAAATAAAATTAGCAATAATGTAAATTTTCTCATTATTTAATTGGTTAGGATGTTAATTGTTCTGCAATATACTATTTTTTTAACCTTTTTTTAACCTTTTTTTAAAACTTACTAGCAACTTTTTAATCAACAATTTATAGCTTATATTTGCACAATTTTTTAACTGAAAAATATAACAAAATCTTCATCAAATAAGATTTTTATAAAATAATACTATCTAATGAAAGCAGGAATTGTAGGATTACCAAACGTAGGAAAGTCGACCTTATTTAATTGTCTATCTAATGCAAAAGCGCAAAGTGCTAACTTTCCTTTTTGTACCATAGAACCTAATATTGGAGTTGTAAATGTTCCCGATCCGAGAATTAATAGATTGGAAGAATTGGTAAAACCACAAAATGTTCAAATGGCAACTGTAGATATTGTCGATATTGCAGGTTTGGTAAAAGGAGCAAGCAAAGGCGAAGGATTAGGAAATCAATTTTTAGGAAATATTAGAGAATGTAATGCTATTATTCATGTTTTGCGTTGTTTTGATAATGATAATATCATACATGTTGACGGAAATGTTAATCCTATTCGCGACAAAGAAACGATTGATATCGAATTGCAATTGAAAGATTTAGAAACGGTAGAAAAACGTTTAGAAAAAGTAAATCGTGCGGCAAAAACAGGTAATAAAGAAGCGCAGGTAGAAAAGGCGTTATTGGATAGAGTGAAAGATACTTTATTACAAGCAAAATCTGCAAGAACCATTGTTCCTCAAAATAATGATGAAGAAGTTTTGATGGAAGAATTTCAATTAATTACAGCGAAACCAGTTTTATATGTATGTAATGTAGATGAAGATTCAGCTGTAAATGGAAATAAATATGTAGACCAAGTTCGGGAATTAGTTAAAGACGAACTAGCAGAAGTAATTGTTCTTTCTGTTGGTGCTGAAGCAGATATAACCGAATTAGAAAGTTATGAAGAACGTCAAGTTTTTTTGGAAGATATGGGATTGTCTGAACCAGGTTCGGCAGTTTTAATTCGTGCCGCTTATAAACTTTTAAAATTACAAACTTATTTTACCGCAGGTGTAAAAGAAGTTCGAGCTTGGACAATTAATGTAGGCGATTCTGCGCCAAAAGCGGCAGGTGTAATTCATACTGATTTCGAAAAAGGATTTATTCGTGCCGAAGTTATTGCCTTTGAAGATTATTCTAATTTCGGATCGGAGTCAAAAGTAAAAGAAGCAGGAAAACTAAGAGTAGAAGGAAAAGAATATATTGTTAAAGACGGTGATGTAATGCATTTTAGATTTAATGTATAAAATAAGTTACAAACTAATTATTATAAAAAAAGAAAACCTGTTCTAATGAGCAGGTTTTTTTATATCGCGGTATTTCTTAATTCTAGTCTCGAACTTACTTCTTTTCAATTTTATCTAAAATATCGTTCATCATTTCAATTTGTACTTTCTGAATTTCAATTAATTCTTGTTGTTGTTTTATTATAAGATGATCTAATTTTTCATCTAACAATCTAATTTCTACTTCTGATTTTAAATTAATCATATAATCTTTTTTTGCTCTTTCGCGATCTTTTTCTTCTTGGCGGTTTTGACTCATCATAATAACTGGCGCTTGTAAGGCTGCCAAGCAAGACAAAATTAAATTCAAAAGAATAAACGGATATGGATCAAAACCTTTGTTAATTAAAATAAAAGCGTTGGAACTAATCCAAATCAAAATAAAAATCAAAAACGAAATTATAAACGTCCAACTTCCGCCAAAAGAAGCAACCTTGTCTGCAATAATTTGCCCAAAAGTTCGAATATCGTCTTTCTCTTCTTCTTCATCAATTTTTTTTACAAACGACGAATCGTCTTGACTAATAGATTGAATAACATCTTTATGCAGATCTGACAATTCAGTTATTTCTGTATGCAAAAAATTGGCTATATATTTTTCTCGAAATAATGTTAACTCTTTTTTAGAAATAAAATCACCAACACCAACATTTGGATGTTCTACTTTAATTAATTTTAAAATTGCAAACCGAATATCTCCGCACGAAATAACATCCGAATCAGAAATTTCTATGCCAGAAATAGCACTTGTATATTTTTTTGCCTCAGATTAATTCATATTTTTTAGTTTTCACTCAGCAATTTAGGAAACAAACATTTCCAACAACTTGTTTATAGTATTCCAATTTCTAATAGTTGCGTTTAGTACTAATTTTTTTTCGATGTAATTGGTATCTAACCTTGTTTTTGCTGGACTATCAAAATATTTAATGTACATCCTGTTTTCTTCTATTGCAACTTCATCTGGTTTTATGGCGCTAATTTTTAAATCGTGAATGGATTGATCTGTTAATAATTTAGAAGTAAAAGCAACGTATAATTTCTTAGTATTGCAGTCTTTTTCTTTTAAAAAAGGATTATTAGTCAAGCATTTTTCTAAATCGGATTTTGCCAATACAATACATGGGACATCAAATCCAAATGTTTTGAAAATTTGCTGCTTGGTATCAAAAGCAATTTTATTAGAATTTTCTTCCTCCGAATCTATAAAAACATTTCCAGACTGGATATAAGTTTTAAGGTTTGTATAACCTATTTCTTCCAACGATTTCTTAAGGCTTTCCATCTTAATCATTTTTGTACCAGAAACATTTATACCGCGTAAAAGGACTAAGTGGGTAACCATTTTTTGTAATTTTTAGCTAATGTATATTTTTTTCTTAAACTAGCATTAAAAATATAATCAATACTGTATTTTTGCCTTATGGGAAGAAAAGTTACAGACAAAATAATTTTAGAATATGTTACCGTTGTAGATGCTGGAGCAAAAGGTGTTTCAGTAGCAAAAGCACCAGATGGTAAAGTCGTTTTTATACCAAATGTTGTGCCTGGTGATGTGGTTGATGTACAAACTTTGAAGAAAAGAAAGTCGTATTATGAAGGAAAGGCGATTAAATTTCACGAATACTCTAAAAATAGAGTAGAACCTCTTTGCCAACATTTCGGTGTTTGTGGTGGTTGCAAATGGCAAAATATGCAATACGAGCAACAGCTGTTTTATAAAAATAATGAGGTTTATAATAATCTTAAAAGAATTGGCAAAGTAGAACTTCCAGAATTTGAGCCAATTATAGGTTCTGAAAAACGGTTTTTTTACCGCAATAAAATGGAGTTTGGATTTTCTGACACGCGTTGGTTAACAGAAGCCGAGATTCAATCTGAAGAAGATTTTAGTAATAATAATGCACTAGGTTTTCATATCCCTAGAATGTGGGATAAAATTCTAGACATTCAAAAATGCCATTTACAAGAAGATCCGAGTAATGCTATTCGAAATTCTATTAAAGATTTTGCTAACGAAAATACTCTGACTTTTTTCAACGCAAGAAATCATACTGGTTTGTTACGAACCTTAATGATAAGAACTTCATCTACTGGCGAAATAATGGTTTTGGTTCAGTTTTTTGAAAAAGACAAAAACGGAATCGAATTGGTAATGAATTTTATTCATACCAAATTTCCAGAAATTACGTCTTTACAATATGTAATTAATAGTAAGGCAAATGACACATTATATGACCAAAATGTAATTTTATACAAAGGGCGTGACTATATTTTGGAAGAAATGGAAGGCTTAAAGTTTAGTATTAATGCGAAATCATTTTACCAAACTAATTCAGATCAAGCATACGAACTATATAAAATAACAAGAGATTTTGCTGATTTAAATGGTTCTGAATTGGTTTACGATCTATATACAGGAACTGGAACTATTGCACAATTTGTATCTAAAAAAGCTAAAAGAGTAATTGGTGTTGAAGCCGTTCCTGAAGCTATTGCAGATGCGAAACTGAATGCAGAAAGAAACCAAATTACCAATTGTGAATTTTATGTTGGCGATATGAAAAATGTATTTAACGATGCATTTATTGCCCAACATGGTCAGCCAGACGTTATTATCACCGATCCGCCACGAGACGGAATGCACAAAGATGTAATCACACAATTATTAAAAATAGGTGCAGATAAGATTGTTTATGTAAGTTGTAATTCGGCTACACAAGCTCGTGATCTAGAGTTGTTGGATAGCATGTACAAAGTAACACGAGTTCGACCTGTAGATATGTTTCCGCAAACCCATCATGTAGAAAATGTAGTTTTACTAGAAAAAAAATAGACTCGAATGAGAAAAATTGGATTTTTATTATTGATTTGTAGCACAATTTTTTCGGGTTGCGAAAAAGACGACATATGCGACGCAACAACTATAACTACGCCACGCGTGGTGATTGAATTTTATGATTTTAATATTCCTGCTAATTTAAAATCGGTTTCTAATTTAAAAGTGACGGGTTTAGATGGCGATACTGTTTTATCAGATTCTTTAGGTGTTTTTTCTGGAACTACAATTTCACTTCCGCTTCGTGCATCGCAAGATATTACAAAATATAGTTTGGTATTAAATAGCACAGTCGCCACAAGTGCAAATGAAGATTTTTTACAATTTAATTATACCAGAAATAATGTGTATGTTTCTCGCGCTTGTGGATACAAAACCTTATTTGAATTACAAGGAAATCCAATAATAACAGATATTTCAACTCCAGAAAATTTCTGGATAAAAAATTTAATAGTTATTACAACCAAAATAAACGACGAAAGTGAAACACACATTAAAATTTATTTTTAGTAGTATTTTTTTTATTGCTCTTCAAGCAAATGCCCAGAAAGAAGTTGTAATTACAGACTCTTTATTGGTTGCAAAAGATACTAGTAAACCAAAAATAGAACGATACGGAATTCGGTTTGGTATAGATCTATTTAAACTAACTCGCTCTTTTTATGAAAAAGATTATCGTGGAATTGAATTAGTAGGAGATTTTAGAATTTCTAAAAAAAGATATATTGCGTTTGAGTTAGGAAACGAAAACAAAACGGTTGACGACGATAGAATTAACTTTACCACCAATGGAAGTTATATTAAAGTTGGTGCAGATTATAATGCTTACCAAAATTGGACCGGAATGCACAATTTGGTATATTTGGGTTTGCGGTACGGTATTAGTTCCTTTAGTCAGGAACGAAATAGTTTTTTAATTTATAACCCGAATACCTATTTTGGGGAAAATATTGAAATTACAGAAACTGAAAAGTTCAACGGATTATCTGCACAATGGCTAGAATTGGTTGTTGGAGTAAAAGCAGAAGTTTTTAAAAATGTCTTTATTGGATTTTCTGCGCGATTAAATCGAATTGTATCCCAAACCAGTCCAGAAAACTTTGAAAACCTATATATTCCTGGTTATAACAGAACCTATAATGGCGAATTTGGAGTAGGTTTTAATTATACTGTTTCTTACTTTTTGCCTTTGTACAAAACAGTAACAAAAGCAAAAGAAGTTGTTGCTAAAAAGAAATAACGGATAGTAAAATGAACTAAATAATCTTGCTACTTATTTTAGATTAGAAATAATTTAAAATAAGTAGCATTTTTTTCTTTTTGCGAATCTTGTAATTATTTAATTTCTTTTATTCCTTTAATAAAAATCCATTTCACAAATAATTTTTCTCCTTCATTAGTTCTTACAGCCTGAAACTTTGGAGCTAAAATAGTAGATACTACAAACGCCGTTAACGGAATCCAAAATCCGGTTATTTCGCTAAATTCTGAAATTAGATATCTAAATCCGAAAAATAGAATGGCAAAAGAAGCTAATTGAAAAACGAAGGCTTTATTTTTTTTTGACATGACTTTTGGTATAAATTTAAATTAGTATAGAAGATTTTAGTTTTTGAAAATCACCTAAAAATGATAATGTAAAATTTCATAAAAAAATCCCAAAGCAATTTGGGATTTTTTTATTTGTTTATAAGGATTAAGAAACCAAAATCCACTCGCCCGATGCTAGTAGGCTTTCGGCTTTTTTAAACTTCATAGTTTCTGTAACTCCTGTGGCAACTTGCTTTACAGTAACAGTATCGTTTCTGTTTATTTTTGGAGTTTCTCTAACAATAGTTTCTGTGACTTGACGTTGTTGCGTTTGTCCTGCTTCTCTAGAAGCTGAAGATAATTCTTCCGAATTTGGAATTTCATCTCTACTTTCTGTATAGTTTTCTTTTTTATTTACTTCTTTCGCTTCAGAAATTGCGTTGTTTTGTTGCGGTAAATCCCCTTTGAAAAGGAAAGAAATAACTTCCTTGTTTACACCATTCAACATGTTTCTAAACAATTTAAAAGCTTCTAATTTGTAAATTAGTAACGGATCTTTTTGTTCGTGTACAGCAAGTTGTACCGATTGTTTCAACTCATCCATTTTACGTAAATGTTTTTTCCAAGCTTCATCTACAATCGCCAAAGTAATATTTTTTTCAAAATCTGCTACTAGTTGTGCACCTTTTGAGTCATAAGCTTTCTTCAAATCGGTTACGACGTTCAATGTTTTGATTCCGTCAGAAAAAGGAACGATAATTCGCTCAAATTTATTTCCTTCGTTTTCAAATACATTTTGAACGATAGGAAAAGCTTCTCTTGCAGAACGTTCTGTTTTTTCTGAATAATAATCTGAGGCAGCTTGGTAAATTTTTCGAGTTAAATCTGTTGCATTTAATTTGCTAAAATCAGATTCAGAAACTGGTGATGTGATTGAGAAATAACGAATTAATTCGAATTCGAAATTTTTAAAATCATTTACCACTTTATTTTCTTCTACAATAACTTCGCAGGTATCGTACATCATGTTTGCAATATCTAATTTCAAACGTTCGCCGTGTAAAGCGTGTCTTCTTCTTTTATATACTACTTCACGTTGTGCATTCATAACATCGTCGTATTCTAACAAACGCTTACGAGTACCAAAGTTGTTTTCTTCTACTTTTTTCTGTGCGCGTTCAATAGATTTGGTCATCATAGAATGTTGGATAACTTCACCTTCTTTTAATCCCATTCTATCCATCACTTTTGCAACTCTATCCGAACCGAATAATCGCATTAAGTTATCCTCAAGAGAAACATAAAATTGCGAACTACCAACGTCACCTTGACGACCAGCACGACCACGTAATTGTCTATCAACACGACGAGAATCATGACGTTCTGTACCTACAATTGCTAGACCGCCAGCAGCTTTTACTTCTGGAGATAATTTAATATCGGTACCACGACCAGCCATGTTGGTTGCAATTGTTACTACGCCAGGTTTACCAGCTTCTTCTACAATTTGTGCTTCTTGTTTGTGCATTTTTGCATTCAATACGTTGTGATTCACACCACGCATTTTTAGCATTCGACTAAGTAATTCAGAAATTTCTACTGAAGTTGTACCAATTAAAACTGGTCTTCCGGATGCAGAAAGCTGCGTTACATCTTCAATTACAGCATTGAATTTTTCACGAACCGAACGGTAAATTAAATCTTCTTTATCTTCTCTTGCCATTGGTCTATTGGTTGGAATTTCCACAACATCCAATTTATAAATTTCCCAAAATTCTCCAGCTTCTGTAGTTGCTGTTCCAGTCATTCCAGCTAACTTGCTGTACATTCTGAAATAATTTTGTAAGGTAATAGTTGCAAAAGTTTGAGTTGCAGCTTCAATTTTTACATTCTCTTTTGCTTCAATCGCTTGGTGCAAACCATCAGAATAACGACGGCCATCCATAATACGACCTGTTTGCTCATCTACAATCATGATTTTATTTTCCATGATTACATATTCTACATCTTTTTCAAAAAGAGTGTATGCTTTTAACAATTGGGTTAAAGTGTGAATTCGCTCACTTTTGATTCCGAAATCTTGAAATAATTTTTCTTTTGCTTCTGCTTCTGCATCTTTTTCAAGATTTTGTTTTTCAATATTTGCAATTTCAGTTCCAATATCTGGTAAAACAAAAAACGTATCGTCTGTATCTTTAGATAAAAATAGGATTCCGTTATCAGACAAATCTACTTGGTTATTTTTTTCTTCAATCACAAAATATAAGGCTTCGTCTACCTTAGGCATTTCGCGATTGTTGTCTTGCATATATTGGTTTTCTGTTTTTTGCAAAAGGGCTTTGATTCCTTCTTCACTCAAAAACTTAATCAATGCTTTGTTTTTCGGTAAAGCTCTGTATGCTCTCAATAATTGAAAACCACCATCTTTTGTGTTTCCTTCTTTTATTAATTTTTTAGCTTCTGTTAAAAATCCATTTGCTAATTGTTTTTGAAGAGCAAATAAATTTTCGATTTTTGGTTTTAGTTCATTAAATTCATGACGATCACCATCTGGGACCGGACCTGAAATAATTAATGGCGTACGAGCATCATCAATTAAAACAGAATCGACCTCATCTACAATTGCGAAGTTGTGTTTACGTTGAACCAAATCTGTTGGTGCATTTGCCATATTATCACGCAGATAATCAAACCCGAATTCATTATTTGTTCCGTATGTTATGTCGGCTTCGTATGCTTTTCTTCGAGCATCAGAATTGGGTTGATGGTTGTCAATACAATCCACAGTCATTCCATGAAATTCAAATAATGGCGCTTTCCAAGTACTATCACGTCGAGCTAAATAATCATTTACGGTTACCAAGTGAACACCATTACCTGTTAAGGCATTTAGGTACATAGGAAGCGTAGCAACTAATGTTTTTCCTTCACCCGTTTGCATTTCGGCAATTTTACCTTCGTGCAAAACAATACCTCCAATTAATTGTACATCATAATGAATCATGTCCCAAGTAATTTCTTTTCCTGCAGCATTCCATTTATTTGCCCAATTAGTTTGGTCGCCTACTAAAGTAATATAAGATTTTGTTGCAGATAATTCTCTGTCTTTTTCTGTAGAAGCTACCGTTATAGTTTCATTATCTTTAAATCGTTTGGCAGTTTCTTTAATTACAGCAAAAGCCTCTGGAAGAATGTCTAAAAGCACCTTTTCGGTAAGTTCGTAAGCTTCTTTTTCAAGAGTATCAATATCGTTATAAATATCTTCTCGAGCATCAATATCTACCGTATTTTCTGCTTCT
>JBLIJW010000002.1:0-64646 GCA_047636155.1 Flavobacterium sp.
ATTCGTATTTGGTGTGTGTAACGTAGTTGGATCGTCTATTTCAAGAGAATCTCATGCTGGAGCATATACACATGCCGGACCAGAAATTGGTGTTGCTTCTACAAAAGCTTTTACAACCCAAATCACCGTTCTTACTTTGATAGCATTGCGTTTAGCAAAAGCAAAAGGAACATTAAACAATTCAGATTATTTCAGATATCTACAAGAATTGGAAACGATTCCTGAAAAAGTAGAAGAAGCTTTGCTAACGGATACTGTAGCAAAAGAAATTGCGAAAATTTATAAAGATGCTCCAAACTGTTTGTATTTAGGTAGAGGATATAATTTTCCGGTAGCTTTAGAAGGTGCTTTAAAATTAAAAGAGATTTCTTATATACACGCAGAAGGATATCCCGCAGCTGAAATGAAGCATGGACCAATAGCACTTATTGATGAAAAAATGCCAGTAATAGTTATTGCTCCATCACAAGGACATTATGACAAAGTAGTTAGTAATATCCAAGAAATTAAGTCAAGAAGTGGAAAAATTATTGCGATTGTTACTAAAGGTGATGTGCAAGTAAAAGATTTAGCAGATCATGTTATTGAAATTCCTGCAAGTTCTGATGCATTATCTCCGATTTTAACTACAATTCCATTACAATTACTCTCTTATCACATCGCTGTTTTACGCGGTTGTAATGTAGATCAACCCAGAAATTTGGCCAAATCAGTCACTGTTGAGTAATTAATAGTAAAATAATTAAAAAAAAATGTGGAATAAAATCCACATTTTTTTTTGCGATAAATTTAAAATACTATATCGATTTAGTAGTTACGCATAGTATTTTATGTTAAAATTATCAAAACGTTAAATAATATTTAACAAAACACGAAAACCAATGAAATTGCTAATTTCAATAAAAATTAAGAATAGTGAAAAATAAATCTGCTTTTTTTATATATAACAAATTTATTTGTAATTTCGACACGTAAACCAACAAAAATCATAACCTAATGAAAATTTATTATTTTATTTTGACATTGTTTTTTTGCAGCATAAGTTTTGCGCAAACAACAATTTCAGGTTCGGTAAAAGACCCAAATAACGAACCAATTCCAGGAGCAAACATCACCGTAAAAGGAGATAATGCAGGCACAATTTCGGATGCCGACGGAAAATTTACTCTATCCACAACTAAAAAGCTTCCTTTTAGCATCGAAATTTCAAGTGTTGGTTATGGAGTAAAGACTGTAGAAATTAATTCTGCATCACAAAAAGTTCAAACAATTCTTGAAGAAGAGAAAACTGCATTGGATGAAATTGTAGTTTCTGCATCCAGAACACCAGAAACTATTAGAGAATCTCCGGTAACGATTGAAAGAATGACAGTTAAGGATATTAAAAAAACTGCTTCTCCAACATTTTATGACGCTCTTGAAAATCTTAAGGAAGTTCAAATGAATACCAGTAGTATGGCTTTCAAATCTATTAATACTCGTGGATTTGCATCTGTTGCTAACACTAGATTTTTACAATTAGTAGATGGTATGGATAACTCTTCACCTCTTTTAAATTTTGTTTTAGGAAATCTTTTAGGAACTTCTGAAATTGATGTTCAAAGTGTTGAATTACTTCCTGGTGCATCATCTGCATTATATGGAGCAAATGCATTTAATGGTATTTTATTTATTAATAGTCAAAATCCATTCGAAAAAGAAGGCGTTACAGCTTATGCTAAATACGGTCAAACTTCACAAAAAGCGGCAGGAAATAATCTTTATTACGATTATGGAGTTCGTGTAGCGAAAAAATTTAGCGAAACTTTCGCAGCCAAAGCAAACTTTACTTTCTTAAAAGGTACAGATTGGTTCGCAACTGATTATAATGATTTAACTGTAGAAGGCAGAACAAGAGCACATCAAAACTATAATGGTATTAACGTTTATGGAGATGAGGTGTCAACAAATATTAAATCTGTAGCAGGCGGATTACTTGCCGCTGGCGCGATTACACCAGGTCAATTTGCCGTTTTCAATGCAAACCTTCCTAATGAAAATGTTTCTAGAACAGGATATAATGAAGTAGACCTTACAGATAACCAAGTTAAAAATGCAAAAATAGATTTCTCTTTGCACTTCAAGCCTTGGAAAAATGACATAGAAATTATTTTACAAAGTAAATTCGGTTTTGGAAACACTGTATATCAAGGAGCAAACAGATATTATCTTAACGGATTTTTCATGCAACAGCACAAAGCTGAAATAAGAGGTAAAAACTTTTTCGTTAGAAGTTATTTCACCACAGAAAATGGTGGAAGTTCCTATGACATGACGTTTACCGCTATCAACGTAAACAGACAATGGAAAGCAGATAACGTTTGGTTCGGACAATATGCTGGACAATATGTTACATCAACGCTTGGTGGAGCAACTCCGACCCAAGCCCATGCGGCAGCAAGAGCAGTTGCAGATACAGGTAGATTTGAGCCTGGAAGCGCACAATTTCGAAATGCTTTTAATACTGTTATTGCAAATCCAGATGTTTTAAAAGGTTCTAAATTAGTAGACGAATCTAAAATTTACCATTCAGATGCTAATTATAACTTTAGAGATATTATTAAATTCGCAGAAATTCAGGTTGGTGGTTCCTACAGAAGATATGATCTAAACTCTTTCGGAAGAATTTATACAGACACGCCGAAATTCGGAGGAATTAAATACGATGAATATGGAGCTTACACTCAAGTTCAAAAGAAATTGTTAGAAGATAAATTAAAATTTACTGGTTCTGTACGTTATGATAAAAGTCAGAATTTTGATGGTAATTTCTCACCAAGAGTATCTTTAGTTTATTCTGCAGGAGAACGTAAAAATCATAATTTCAGAGCTTCTTTCCAAACAGGTTTTAGAAATCCAACTACACAAGATCAATATATAGGATTCAATGTTGGAAATGCTGTATTAATTGGTTCTGCACCAGATAACCTTCTTCGTTACACAGAAACTTTACCAGTTGCAACCGCAACAGGTCAAGCATTTGCTGGCGGACCAACAGCCGTGTTAACAGGAGAAAACGCATATTTTAATTCCTTTACAGCTTCTTCAGTTCGTGCATTTGCAAATCTAGCAGCAACCAACCCAACCGCAGCTGTAGCTTTGTTGAGAAAAACTAATGTTAATTTAGTAAAGCCAGAAACTGTAAAAGCATTTGATTTAGGTTATAGAGGATTATTTAAAGATTTCTCTTATGATTTGAACGGTTATTACAATATTTACAATGACTTTATTGGTAATTTAACTGTTGTAGCACCTTATTATGGTACTGCTTCTGATTCTCCTGATTTAACAGCAGGTCCAACAAGTACAGACGTTCAAGCGGTAAATGCATTACAAACTGGAAACACAAGAAACTACCAATTGTATACAAACACTAACGTGGAAATTAAATCTTTAGGATTTGGAGCTGGATTCACTAAAAAATTCTTAGATAAATTTGAGTTTTCTGCAAACTATAACTATGCTCAATTTGATTTTGATCAAAGTTTAGACCCAAGTTTTGAAGCCGGATTTAACACTCCTAAACACAGAGCAAAAGGATCTATAAGCAGCGATAATTTATTCAAAAATTTTGGTGCAAATGCAAGTGTTCGTTGGAGTGACGAATATTTATGGCAATCTACCTTTGCTGATGGAAGAATTAAAGCAGCAACAGTATTAGATTTACAATTAAGTTATGGTATTGCTAAAATTAAATCTACATTCAAAGCTGGAGCAACCAACTTGTTTGGAAGAGAATACCAACAAGTACTTGGAGCTGGAGCAATTGGCCAACAATATTTTTTCTCCTGGACAATAAATCCTTAATATAATTTTGTAAACATAAAATCATGATAAAAAACTTAAAATGGTTACTTTTAGTTTCACTAACTTTTGTAGCTTGTAATGAACAAGAAGATGCGGTGGTGATTAACGATTCGGCAGATGGTTTACCGCTAACAGCGGGTAGCGCAGATTTTAGTAAATTTGTATCTGTTGGTAATTCCTTAACTTCTGGCTTTTCAGACAACGCATTATTTTTAGAAGGGCAAATAAATTCTTTTCCAAACTTGATGGCGCAAAAGTTTTCTGCAGTCGGCAGCAGTGGATTTAGCACTCCTTTTATGGCTGACAATAAAGGAGGTTTTAACAGCAACGGAATACAAGTTCCAGGATTTGCAACTCGTTTATTTTTTAATGGTACAGCACCACAAAATGTACCGGGAATTTCTGGTACGTCTATCGCAGATAAACTAACAGGACAATTTAATAACATGGGAGTTCCTGGTGCAAAAAGTTTTCACCTTCTTTCTACTAGCTATGGCAATCCACTAGGTTTGGTAAATGGTACTGCAAATCCATATTTTGTTAGATTTGCATCTACCACTTCCGCTTCTATTTTGATGGATGCGGTAGCGCAAAACCCTACGTTCTTTTCTTTATGGATAGGAAACAATGATGTGTTAAGTTACGCTACAACTGGCGGAATCGGTGTGAACCAAGTAAATAACCCAAATGTTACAACTTATGGTGGTAATGATATTACTAGTCCAGCTGCATTCGCTACTATTTACAACAATATCGTGAACGGATTAACTGCAAACGGAGCCAAAGGTGTTGTTGCAAATATACCAAACGTAACTTCGGTTCCGTTTTTCACAACCATACCTACCAATCCTATTCCTGCATTACCAGCAGCAAGTGCGGGACAATTAAATCAATTGTTTGGTGCAATAAACCAAATAACAACAGCACTTGGTCAACCAAATCGTTTTAACGTTTTAACATCTAATGATAACAACCCTGCAACGACAGAAGCACCAAATGCACTACTAATTTTGGACGAATCTTTACCAACTTTGCAAGTACAGATTACTGCTGTTTTAACTCCAGCAGTCGGTTCGCAAACTGCAGCATTTTTAGGTAGTATTTATGGTAGAGCAAGACATGCAAAAAGCACAGCTGGTAACAGAGATTATATTTTGTTAACTTCTAGCGGATTAATTGGAGCAAATCAAGCTGGCGCGACTGCTCCATTTAATGTTTTGGGAGTTTCTTATCCAATGCAAGATGGTTCTGTTTTAACTGCCGCAGAAACAGCAGAAGTTAAAACCGCAACAGACGCTTTTAATGCAACCATTCAATCTGTTGCTAGTGCAAAAGGTCTTGCACTGGTAGATGCCAATACTTTATTAAATCAAGTAGCTAATGGCGGAATTAATACTGGTACATTTACAGTAAGTTCTACATTTGTAACAGGAGGAGGATTTTCTTTAGATGGAGTTCATCCAAGTCAAAGAGGTTATGCCTTAATTGCAGGAGAATTTATTAAAGCTATTAATATTACTTATGGTTCTAATTTTAGCAATGTAAATTTAAATAATACGCGTATTTTATATCCGTTAAATTTACCTTAATTGCGATTAAAATAATAAAAAGCCACCGTTTAAAGCGGTGGCTTTTTTATTGCAATATTTTACGAAAACTACAAATAATGGTCGTTCTCTAAAAAACCTTTAAAAAAATACAAAATTTTTATGGATAATATATTTATAAAAATTATCTTTGCACTCTGAAAAAACGGGTAGTTTTTTAATTTCTAAAACGCTATTTAATAAATACATAAGCAATGTCACAAGCAATAGGAAAAGTTTCTCAAATCATCGGACCAGTAGTTGATGTAGTTTTCAATAGTAAAGATGCGGAATTACCAAAAATTTACGATTCATTAGAAATCATAAAAAAAGACGGTACAAAGTTAATTCTTGAAGTGCAATCGCATGTGGGAGAAGATACTGTTCGTACTATTTCTATGGATTCAACAGATGGATTAGCACGTGGAGTTGATGTATTATCTACAGGAAATCCAATTCAAATGCCTATCGGACCTGATGTTTACGGACGTTTGTTTAATGTAATTGGAGATGCAATTGATGGCTTAGGTGATTTACCTAAAACAGGAGAAAACGGAATGTCAATTCACCGTCAAGCTCCAAGATTTGAAGATTTAGCAACCTCTTCTGAAGTTTTATTTACAGGTATTAAAGTAATCGATTTAATTGAACCTTATTCTAAAGGTGGAAAAATTGGATTATTTGGTGGTGCTGGTGTTGGTAAAACAGTATTAATTCAGGAGTTGATTAACAATATAGCAAAAGGTCACGGTGGGCTTTCAGTATTCGCAGGAGTAGGTGAAAGAACTCGTGAAGGAAACGATTTACTTCGTGAAATGTTAGAATCTGGTATCATTAAATATGGTGACGATTTCATGCATTCTATGGAAAATGGTGGATGGGACTTATCCAAAGTAGATAAACCAGGAATGAGAGATTCAAAAGCGACTTTCGTTTTCGGACAAATGAACGAACCACCAGGAGCAAGAGCACGTGTTGCTTTATCCGGTTTATCTATCGCAGAATATTTCCGTGATGGCGCAGGTTCAGATCAAGGCAAAGACGTACTTTTCTTTGTAGATAATATTTTCCGTTTTACACAAGCCGGTTCAGAAGTTTCTGCACTTTTAGGTCGTATGCCGTCTGCAGTAGGTTACCAACCAACATTAGCAACAGAAATGGGTGCAATGCAAGAAAGAATTACATCTACTAGAAAAGGTTCTATTACTTCGGTTCAAGCGGTTTATGTTCCTGCAGATGATTTAACAGATCCAGCTCCAGCAACAACATTTGCTCACTTAGATGCAACAACAGTATTATCTCGTAAAATTGCCGAACTTGGAATTTATCCAGCAGTTGATCCATTAGATTCAACTTCTCGTATCTTGACTCCAGAAATATTAGGTGACGAACACTATGATTGCGCACAGAGAGTAAAAGAAATTTTACAAAAATACAAGCAATTACAAGATATTATCGCAATTCTTGGATTAGAAGAATTATCAGAAGAAGATAAATTATCTGTATCAAGAGCACGTCGTGTACAACGTTTCTTATCGCAACCTTTCCACGTTGCTGAGCAATTTACAGGATTAAAAGGAGTTTTAGTTGACATTAAAGATACTATCAAAGGATTCAACATGATCATTGACGGAGAATTAGATCACTTACCAGAAGCAGCTTTTAACCTTAAAGGAACAATTGAAGACGTTATTGAAGCTGGTGCAAAAATGTTAGCAGAAGCATAAAAATAGTACTCAGCGATCCGTGTTCAGTAATCAGACTGAACGCTGAAAACTGAAACCTGAACACTAAACAATTATGATTTTAGAAATAGTATCACCAGAAGCAAGCTTATTTTTCGGAGAAATTACCTCGGTAACTCTTCCAGGTGTTGACGGTTCATTTCAAATATTAAATAACCACGCACCAATAGTTTCCATATTAAAAGAAGGCGAAATTAAAATTAACGCCGCTACTTTTAATTTAAATAAAGAAGCAGAAGTACTTTTTGTTCGTGTTAACGATCAAAACTACAACCTTCCAATTCAATCCGGAACAATTGAAATGAAAAACAATAAAGTAATTGTATTGGTAGATTAACTTCTAATACAAACAATACAAAAAGCCAAACGAGAAATCTTGTTTGGCTTTTTTCATTTTAAGCAATTCCAGCTATACGTTACAAGCTTTTATTTGTAAAACCTATTTTGTTGGTTTTTTAAAAAGCTTCTTGCAGTCGCTTTTCACAAAACACAAAATTACGGTCAACAAAAAAAAGGCTTTCCGCTACTATCTGGGCTAAAACAGTTCCAATGAAACTATTTTTTGTATTCCAAAATATCACCCGGTTGGCAATCTAAAACTTTACAAATCGCCTCCAAAGTTGAAAACCTCACAGCTTTTGCCTTACCCGTTTTTAAAATTGATAAATTGGCCGTAGTAATTCCTATTTTTTCGGCTAGTTCATTCGAACGCATCTTGCGTTTTGCCAGCATCACATCCAAATTTAAAATAATTGGCATTGGTTTATATTGTTAATTCACTTTCTTCCTTCATATTCTTGGCAATTTTAAAAATCTCGCTAATTACCATAAAAAACAACCCCAAACTAACGGCTATTAAAAAAGAATCGTATCCGCCAAAATCTATGGAAACTCCAGCAGTTCCTTTTTCAAATGCCTTATAAAAAAAAATAGAGGAACTGCTAATTACCGCAGATGCAACAATGCAATTTCCAATTTTACTAAAACAATCAATTACAATAGTTGTGAATATTTCTCTTTTTTGAAAAAGAATAACCACTTTTCTAAGCAAATAAATGCTGTACAAAAATAAGAAACCACTTATCAAATTGGCAAGAACTGTAATTTTAGAGATAATCGAGTGCGTATTAATTGCTTGTCCTTTAATCACAATCGGTATATCAAAATCTCCTTTAAAAAAATACATAACCACAAAAGCAACAATTGCAACAATACTTATAATAGAGAAGAACCAAAATAAATCTAAAATGGCCTTTAAAAAGTTTAGCTTTTTCATAAAAAATAGGTTCGTTAAGATTACAAATATACTAAAATTATTGATAAACAATAATTTTTTATCTAAAAACAATTATAAATTAGTTGATTTTATTAAAATTTGTTTTTCTACATTTGTACTGCAATGAGACAATTTCCAAAAAATTTAGAATACAAACTTACCGAACGTTCGCAAAATAATTCGTTAAGGCAACTTTCTTATGAAAATAATCTAATAGATTTTTCTTCAAACGACTATTTAGGCTATGCGAAATCGGAAGAACTATTTGATGCAACGCACCGGTTTTTATCTCAAAATAAATACAAAACCAATGGCGCAACCGGTTCGAGATTGCTTTCAGGAAACCATGCTTTATATGAAATCACAGAAAAATATATTGCCAATTTTCACCAGCAGGAAACAGCGCTAATTTTTAATTCGGGTTACGATGCCAACATCGGATTTTTTGGTTCGGTACCGCAACGCAACGATATAATTTTATATGATGAATTATGCCATGCTTCTATTCGTGACGGTATAAAAATGAGTAACGCCAAAGCCTATAAATTCAACCATAATGATTTTGAACATCTTGAATTTAAAATTAAAAATTTAGTTTCAGAAAACACAAACAGTCAAATATATGTTGTTACTGAATCTGTTTTTTCTATGGATGGCGACACACCAAACCTAGAGCAAATTGCAAAAATATCCAACAAATACGATTGCAATTTAGTAGTAGACGAAGCACATTCTGTTGGCGTTTTTGGAGATTCTGGTCAAGGATTAATTCATTTACAAAATCTGCAAGACAGTATCTTTGCACAAATTGTCACTTTCGGAAAAGGTTTAGGTTGCCATGGTGCGGCAATTTTAGGAAACAGAAAATTACAAAACTATTTAATAAATTTCGCGAGAAGTTTTATTTACACAACCGGACTTTCTCCGCATTCTGTGGCTTCTATTTTACTAGCATATCAAAAACTAAATTCTAATAAAAACAATCTGGCGCAACTAAAAGCCAACATTCAAACATTCAATCAAACTAAAATGCAATTAGGTTTAAAACCACTATTTGTTTATTCTAAATCTGCGATTCAATGCGCGA
The DNA here is from genome assembly GCA_047636155.1 of Flavobacterium sp. Taxonomy (GTDB): domain Bacteria; phylum Bacteroidota; class Bacteroidia; order Flavobacteriales; family Flavobacteriaceae; genus Flavobacterium. The sequence goes on from JBLIJW010000002.1 coordinate 9,541, forward strand.
TAATTCCAGGTAACGAAAATATAAAAGCCATTGCTAATAAACTGCAAGAAAAAGGATTTGATGTAAAACCCATTTTATCTCCAACGGTTCCAAAAGGCCAAGAAAGATTGCGTTTTTGTTTGCATAGTTATAATAATGAAAAAGAAATTTTAGAAGTTTTGAGCTTATTAAGTAACTTTGTTTTTTAATGGATAAAACGAAATTTACGAAAACTATTTCCGAAGATTTTAAAAAACAAAGAGAACTTCAGCGAAATAAAAAACATCTAAGCGATACAACAACTATGAAACTATTTATAACAGGAATCGGAACCGACGTTGGCAAAACAGTTGCCTCAGCAATAATAACACAAGCTTTAGAAGCAGATTATTGGAAACCTATTCAGGCTGGCGATTTAGACAATTCCGATAGTCACAAGATTACTGCCAAAATATCTAATAAAAAATCTAAAATTCATGCTAATGCTTATACTTTAAATACTCCTGCTAGTCCACATTATGCAGCAGAATTAGACGGAGTTCGTATTGATTTAAACAAAATCATCGAACCAATAACTAAAAACCATTTAGTTATTGAAGGCGCAGGCGGCGTTTTGGTTCCAATAAACACAACCGATTGTATAATAGATATGATTCAGCCAGATTATATAGTAATCGTAGTTTCTCGTCATTATTTAGGAAGTATCAACCATACACTTCTAACCTTCGAAGCATTAAAAAGTAGAAACATTACAATAGCAGGAATTCTGTTTTCTGGCGACGAAAATAAAGCAACCGAAGACATTATCTTATCTAAAACAAATGCAAAATTTATTGGAAGAATTGAGGAGGAACCTTATTTTGACGAAAATGTTATTCAATATTATGCCGACAAATTCAGGGAAAAACTTGAAAAGTTGTAAAACAAAAAATGCCTTCAATATGAAGGCATTTTTGTTGTGTATAGTTTAGAATTACTTTAACGGAAACGTCACTAACGACATTTGTCCGTCATTGTAAATTCTTGTGACTAAAAAATTATTGGTATCGTTAAAATAATAAATCAATTGATTTACGTTTTTGTATCCGTACCGACTATTTTCAGTATAATCAGAATTGATAGTTGTTTTTTCAAACTTGTTATTTGGGTCCAATTTGTAAAAACCATAATAATAATTATTTCCTTTTACATACAATCCCTTGTGAACGAGATAATTCCCTTTGATATTCAAAACACCATAGGATTGAAATAAATCCGGTTCTGAATCAGGATTGTTTTCTAATTTAAGGTTTTGATTCAAATCACCTTCAAAAGAAAACACCAACAAATTGGCAGGACCAAAGTTGTATTTTGGATCTTGAAAAGTAGAATTCGGGAAAGTAGTGCTTGGTTTTGTTCCCGATTGGTAACTTCCTTCCACAAAAACTCTGATTTCATTGTTTTCCATGTAAACATTTCTAAAGAACACGTCTTTAATTTTTGCGGTTCTATTAAAATCGTCAATAGTATTGTTTTTCAACACTTTTCCTTGTGTTAAGTCGTACATCATAATATTTCCAAAATCGCCACCACGAACTCCTTTTCTTTTGTAATTGAAACACATCAAATAATCTTGTGTGCCAATAGAAAAAGCAAATGGTTTTTGAATACGTGTGTCTTCTTCAAAAGTTTTGTTTTCCTGTTTGTCTTGCGAAATCACAGTTAAATACGGCGTATCTTTGTAGCTTCTTGGATCTCTAACAAAAAGTATAGTGCCATTATTAGTAGCAATTTTATCCCAAGTGTAAAATTCATCTGCGAAGGTTACGGTTTTTTTCCATACTTGATTTAAAGCGCCATCCAGCATGAATATATCGCTTTCTTCTGGTTCTTTTTTGGAATCTGTTTTTTTATAAGCAATCCCAAAAAACCTACCGTTTTGTGATTTAGAAACACTAAAGGTTCCTGATTTTCCTAAAGAAACAATAGGATACGAAGCAACCGTTTTAGCATCAAAAGCATTGGTCGTTTTGTCAAAAGTGTATTGAAACAATTCACTCACTTTTCGTTTATTAGAATACGATTCAATGAAAACCACGACTTTATTAGAGCTCAATTGAAAACCGCCACGATAGTTATGTAGCGTAAACATATCAATCGCAAAATCTTTAGTGAAGGTATCCACCAATTGATTTTTTTGGTCAAATTTTCTAATGATAATTTTATGCATCGATTGCATGCCGTCTTTGTTTTGAATGGAAAGCATGTACAGATTGTAATTGTCGCCCAATACAAATTGTGGATCAAGTTCTGATTTTTGATCAAAGTCAAATTTTGCACCTACAACCGTATTTTGAGCGAAGGATAAAACGACATTCATCAATACCAAGAAACCAAGTATTTTATTTTTCATTTTGTATTATTTTGATTTATAAATTTGATTTTCAATCGCTTTCAATTCGGCTTCGTCCGAACTATTTAACTTCATGTAAATCATGTTTTCTTGCATATCGTTCAAGTATTTCTCAGCAACAGTTTTGTTTCCCAAAGCCAAATTCAAACGGATTAGATTAAAATAGACAAACTCAGCAATCGGCGCGTTAAAATCAGACTTCTTGTCTTTAAAATCTACTTTTGCTAACGTATTAGTCCAAATGTCTATTCCTTTTTGAAGTCCAGCCATCGCTGCTTTGGTCATTTCAGGGTTTTCTGGATTAATTTTTCTAAGATTTGTCGTAACATAAATGTCCGCTTTTTCCAAATCGTCGTATTTGTTTCCTTTATTTTTTACACTCAATAATTTTACCGAACTCTTATTTACTTGATACCCGAAATTTTCATTCAAATAACTATTAACCGTCTTCAAAACATCATTCAAGAAGTTCTTTTCAGTCAATGGTTTGTTGATGTTATTACTTGGTGAAGACGATACAAATTTGAATTCTTGAAAGAAATTTGTGGTTGCTTTTTCAACACCATTCACTTTTACAATAACTTTGGTTGGCTGATTGGCAAAAGTTTGTCCCGCATTGTCTTGAAAAGTCAATTTTTTAATATCCACCAAAACATCGACATGACTTCCAGTTCTTGAAAAGCCATTAATTTTTATTTGTGTGGACAACACATCATTATTGACAATGATATAATCGTTTAAGTTGGGTTCTCTATATTGAGGCACTGCAGGTTTTACATAGTTTGGTTTGTTTGGGGTAACTAACTTTGGATTTTTCCCTTGATCGGTCATTGCCAAACGTTCTAACATCGAAAGTTTTTTAAACTCTTCTGATTCTAAGGCAAACTTTTTCTTTGCGGTTTCTATTTCTGAATCGTAGTTTTTTAGTTTTTGTTGGTATTCGGCTTCGCTGGTCGCTACTACTTTATCATGGTTTTTCAATTCCAATTCAAAGTCAGCTCTGGCTTGTTTCATTACATCATCCGCTGTTAAATTGTATGGAGAAGTTACCGTTACTTTATACGTTCTAAGGGATTCCGCTGTTTCAAAATTGGGTTTTTTCAACACATCAAAATCTACATTCTCAGCTGAAATACTTTGGCAAAAACCGGCAGTGCTGTACGATAGCATTAGTAGATAAAAAGGAATTAAAAATTTGATTTTCATTTTGTTACAATTAAAATATTAGGTCACAAAAATAGTGTAAAAAAGGATGCTTATCCTTTGTTTAAAGTTAATTTTAGAGCGTTTTCATAAAATATACTGCCTATTTAGGGAACCGAAAATTCTCTGCGTACCTTTGCGAAACAAAACAAACAAAATGAGCTTTTCTGAAAGAGATAAAAAACACAATTGGCATCCTTATACACAACACAAAACCGCACCAAATTTTCCTGCAATAATCAAAGGAAAAGATGCTTTGCTTTGGGATGAAAACGGAAAAGAATATATTGACGCTATTGCATCTTGGTGGGTTAATCCGTTTGGTCATTCTAATACAATTATTGCAGATGCCATTTATAAACAACTAACGACTTTAGAACACGTTTTATTTGGCGGATTCACGCACGATAAAGCAGTAGAATTATCTGAAAAGTTAATCGCAATTTTACCAGAAAATCAAAAAAAATTATTCTATTCAGACAATGGTTCCACCGCAGTAGAAATAGCAATTAAAGTCGCGCTGCAATTTCATTACAACCAAAACCACACCAAATCTAAAATAATAGCGTTTGAAGACGCATTTCATGGCGACACTTTTGGCGCAATGGCAGCAAGCGGAATTTCTTTTTTTACCGAAGCATTTGAAGGTTCGTTGTTAGAAGTATCTAGAATTCCAGTTCCTGTAAAAGGCAAAGAAGCCGAAACTTTAAAAGTCTTAGAAGAATTATTACAAACCAACCAGTACGCTGCCTTTGTTTTTGAACCATTAGTTCTTGGCGCCGCCGGAATGGTAATGTACGAACCGGAAATTTTAGACCAACTTATTGCACTTTGTAAAACACACAAGGTTTTTACCATTGCCGACGAGGTGATGACTGGCTTCGGAAAAACCGGAAAAACATTTGCCAGTAATTACCTAAAAGAAATTCCAGATATGATGTGTATGTCAAAAGCATTAACTGGCGGAACAATCCCGATGGCAATTACCAGTTTTACGCAAACTATTTTTGATGGCTTTTACAACGACGATGTCAATAAAGCATTGTTTCACGGACATACCTTTACAGCAAATCCTACCGGTTGCGCTGCCGCTTTAGCAAGTATTGATTTGTTGCAAACCGCAAAAATTCAAGAAAGTATTGCTCGGGTAAACCAATCGCATTTGCGCTTTGAAAGCAAAATTAAAAACCATCCAAAAGTAAAAACAACGCGTGTTTTAGGTGTTATTTTTGCTTTAGAAATCGTGTCCGAATCTCAAGAATCCTATTACGGAACCATGCGAAATAAATTATACAACTTTTTTATAGAAAACGGCATCATTCTGCGACCAGTGGGAAACATTGTCTATATTTTACCACCATATATTATTGAAGATTTTCAACTAGAAAAAGTGTACCAAACAATAGAAAAAGCCTTAGAAATAGTCTAATTTTGCAATCAAAGCAGTATTGCTTGGGATTTACCAATTAATGCAATTCCCGCTTTACATTCCAATCTTTTTATTTTGTTCTCGACTACGCTCGAACTGACAATAAAAAGGATTTCCATTTCAAACGAAGTTCATCGAACTCCGATTTAAATAAAAGTTAAGTGAGATAATCGGGGCTAAATAATAAATTATCAGAATTCTTGAAACAAAAAATCGCAATAACCTCTTTTTCTTCCATTTCACCATTAGGAAATAATCCCGAAGAAATTTGGAATAATTACTTGTCAGAAAACACATTAATAACTTCCGAAAACATCGAAGGAAAAAATAAATTTGTTGCAAAATTACCCCCAAATTTAGAAAACGATTTAGAAAATTTACGCCAATCCGAATCGAAATATAAAAACTTAGATCCTACCGTTTTAATGGCTATTTTAGCATCGCGAAAAGCGATAAAAAATGCCAACTGGAATTCAGAAATTTCCTTCGGAATAAATATTGGTTCGTCTCGTGGCGCAACCCAATTGTTCGAAAAATACCACAAAGAATTTCTAGAAACCGGAAAAACCGCCACTTTAGCATCGCCAACCTCAACTTTAGGAAATATTTCTTCTTGGGTTGCCCACGATTTAAAAAGTAACGGTCCAGAAATTTCCCATTCCATTACTTGCTCTACAGCATTACACTCTATTTTAAATGCCGTAGCATGGCTACAATCTGGCTTAGCAGAAAAGTTTTTAGTTGGCGGAAGTGAAGCACCATTAACTGGTTTCACCATTGCCCAAATGGAAGCACTAAAAATTTATGCCAACGAAGAAACCTTAAATTTAGATAAAAAAGAAGACGGTTTTTACCCAAATCGCGCTTTAGATTTTAGTAAAACCAAAAACTCTATGGTTTTAGGCGAAGCTGCGGCAATTGCCTGTTTAGAAGTTGGCGAGCCAGAAAACACCATAGCTTTTATAGAAGGAATTGGTTATGCAACAGACGATATTACGCATAATATTTCGATTACAGAAGAAGCGATGTGTTTTCAAAAATCCATGCAAATGGCTTTAAAAAACACTAATATCTCAGAAGTTGATGCAATTGTTATGCATGCACCCGGAACAATAAAAGGTGATATGTCTGAAATGCAAGCTATAAAAAAAATGTTCCCAGAAACATTACCATTGCTAACTTCTAACAAATGGAAAGTTGGTCATACATTTGGAACCTCTGGAATGTTAAGTTTAGAATTGGCGATTTTAATGTTGCAACACAATCATTTTATAGGCGTTCCTTTTGCTGAAAAACAAATCCAAAAAAGTGAAATTAAAAAGATTTTAATAAATGCTGTTGGCTTTGGTGGAAATGCGGTGAGTATTTTGATTTCAAAATAGATTTTTTACTAGAATTACAATTAAAAAAATTTCGCGCAAATTTAAAAGATTACCACAGATTTTTTTGCTTCTTTGCGTTACTTTGAGAATGGGAGTTTAATTTTTTCACAGAGATTCGAAGAGATTTTATACTAATTTATACAAAACTCGAAACCCGAAACCTGCAACCTAAAACTACTTTTCTAATTCTACTGCTTTTTTGTAAACCCAATCGCTTTCCCAGCCTTTTCGGAGTAAATTATCACAGAACTTTTTTCTTTTTTTAATTCTATTTTTCTCCGTTATGCTATTCCAAATTCGTTCGGATAAAGTTTCAAAAGTATCGTAATATTCCCCTTCTGGAATTTCGACAATTGATTTCTTAATTAAATAAGCTGATATTTTTCGGAATTTTAATTCGTTAGTAATTCTAATTTTTCCCCATTTTTTTTGGTGGAATTTGCTGAGGGTAAATAATGAAGCAAAACGTTCTTCGTTAATGTAATTATTTTGAATTAGTTCGTAAATAATTTCGTTTTTTTCTTGTTCCGAAAGCACAAAATCATACAATTTGGAATTTACTTCTTCATGACAGCGCTCTTGATAGGCACAAAAATGCTCCATTTTTTTAAGAATTTCTTTATTTGTCAAGGATTTTGAAAAATCAAATTTTTTTTCCAATTGTTAATAATTATTTAATGTAAAACTACTGAAATATACAGATTTACAACTAGTTTTAAAGTCCCAAATTTTGTGTTCATAACCTAAATCTAATAAACTAGTTTTATGAAGACAAAATTACTCTTATTTTTTATTTTTTTGGGTTTTTAAGTTTTGAGCAATGCCAAATTGCTGCTTGGAACTTTACTGCTGAAAACACTGTTCCAACTTCAATTGCTGATATATTTTCTTTAAATTTAGATTCATCCAATTTATTAACCAGAGGTGCTGGAGCTGCAGAAAGTGCTGGAGCAAATTCTTTCCGAACAGTAGGTTTTCAAAATAACGGTATTTCTATAGCAAATACAGAATATTTTCAATCAAGGCTGTCTGCGACTTCTGGAAACAGTTTATCATTAACTTCCATCGATACCAGATTTGCAGGAACAGCTACATTTGCTGCTATGCCGGGTGTTTCTAATCAATTTGCATATAGCTTAGATGGAACTAATTTAACTTCAACAACAGGAATTCAAGGTTAGAGACGGAGGAATTAGTTTGAACGAAGCAGACAATTTACCAACAATACTAAATTATTTTACAATTGCGAAAGTGGCAAATCCCGTTTCAAACTGGTCGGATGCTATAAATACTATTGCACTTTTTGATGGAAATACATGGATTGCAAACGGAGCTATTACAGCAACTAATATTTCATTTACAGGTCTTTCTGTTTCCGTTGCAAACAATACAGAAAAAACATTATCTATTCGATTATCTTTAAAATGTCCATTAGGTGGAAGTATTTCAGATAACGAATATTTTGGTTTTCCGTGAGTAACACAAATACTACATTTGCTACTGGCGGATCTGGCAAAACCAGTTTTTCTGCAATAACAAATTTTTCTGGATCAAACATTATTGATGTAGTTGCAACTCGTTTGCTTTTTGGCACACAACCTTCAAGTACAGGTGTTAATAGCGCCATGTCTTCTAACTTAACGGTATTAGCGGTAGACAACTGCGGAAATTTAGATAAAATTATACCAATACAATTAGTATTATCAGCACTGGTGCGTTATCTAATTCACCTCTTAATGTAACTCCATCAAACGGAATAGCTGCTTTTTCAAATATAATTCATACCGTTTTAGGAACAGAATTTACTTTAAATATAGGTTCAAGAGGTTTAAGAGGTGCTACGAGTAATTTATTTGACATACTAAATATTAATTCCTTACAACCAGGCGATATTGCTATTTTAGCTTTTAATACAGATGTTCTCAGCGGCGGTGTAGACGAAATAAGTTTTGTAAATTTTATTGACATTTTACCAAACACAACAATTGACATGACTGACAACCCTTTCCAAAATTGCTGAACGCCAAATGGTTGGGGACTTTCTGAAGGTTGGGGACTTTCTGAAGGTTGAATTCGATTGTTTCGAAAAAATTCGCTTTTACCAAAAGGCACTATAATCACCGTTCGAGTAGATAATTGTAATGCGAGCATAGTTTCGCCAGATCCATCTAATTGGATAACTTCAAAACCCCAACCTTCTGGCCAAGGTTCTTTCGATTTGAATGGTAATGGTGAACAAATATTTTTTATGACTGGTGGCGAAGTTGGCGCAACAAGCGCAACGATAGTTACTTTAGATACAGCTACCTATTCTGGTTATTTCTTGTATGGTTTTAATACAAAAGGCAATGTCTGGAAACCTGTTTGTGGGAATTCTACCGCAGGAGGAACAGAAAATTCTGGCAAACCTTCCGACTTTGATTATTTTTTAGTTTGACCAACAATACAAGCAAATCAGAGTAAATATACCGCACTAACCACTCCTGCATCACAAAGAGACTGGGTTGTCAGAATTAGTAATTCATCTAATTGGACCGGATATACAGATAATGCAGGATACAATGCTGTTCCGATTTATTTTAATGGTACAATTTCGATAATTTCTGGTGTTTATTCCAACGGAGTTTGGATAGGAAATAAAAACACCAATTGGTTTGATTGTGGCAATTGGCAATCTTTTAAAATTCCAAATCAAACTGTAAATATTTCTACTGGAGTAAATTCTGTCCAAGATGCAATTATAGACTTTACTGAGCCTTTTGCAAGCAATTATGGTTCAATAGCAAATTATAATAATTTAATCATATCAAATTTTAAATTGCAGGCTGAAGCAAGTCCAAACAATATTATTAATGTGTTTGGAAATCTAACAATAAACTCTGGTGGAGTTTTAGATATGGATGATAATAATAGTAGTACAGTAGATGGTGTGTTAAAATTATCAGGGAATTGGACCAACAATATTGGAACTGCTGCATTTTTAGAAGGTAACGGTAAAGTTCAATTTTCAGAAAATACCCCACAAATTATAAATAATGTAACTCCCGAAGGAACAGAAGTTTTTTATGATGTGCAATTGAGTAATAATTTTAACACATCCGTTTCCAATAATTTAATAGCTTTAGGAAACTTAACAATTGATTCTAATAAATTGATGATAATTGATGTAAATAATTATGTTAGGATAAATAAAAAATTAACAAATGATGGCAACGTGCTAATAGAATCTTCAGGCCAAATGATTCAAGTGGATGAAACAGATACAAACATTGGAACTTACACGGGTACAAGGTTTCAAGTAAAACGAAACTCTACTGTTTCTAATTTTGACTACGTATACTGGTCATCACCAGTAGAAAATTTCGATGTTGCTAACATGCCGAACAACAACCAATATTTTTGGAATCCACAAACGGGTAATGCAAATGGAACAGTTGGTAATTGGAATGCCGCATCGGGACCAATGCAAAAAGCGAGTGGTTATATTATTCGATCTTCAACCAACGGAATTTTAACTGCCAATTTTCTTGAGAAACCGTTTAATGGTAGTTTCACAAAAACTATTTTTAGAGGTAATTATAACGTGCCGGTTATTCTGCCAAGTCCTATCGGATTAGGAGCGACAATAGAAGATGACAACTGGAATTTTGTAGGAAACCCGTATTCATCTGCGATATCTGCAACAAATTCTTAAAAAAAACAATAGCACGGGTTCAACTCCCCCGAGATTATTTGACAGAAATATAGCTTCCGAACAAGGTTTTATGCTAAGTATGTTGCATTCGGCGGGAACTATTCCAAAAACAATTTCTGGCGGAACTTTTATCAGTAGTGATTTTTATTCAGATAATATTACGTTTGAAAATAACATGCGAGGTGTTAATGGTACTTTTACTCCATACGCCAATACAAAAAAAAATTTTAGAACTACCGCAAATCGGGATTTTCCAGATGCAAATGACGAAGAAGAAAAGTGCCGAATTTAGATAGATATTATGAACGCACAAGCTAACCAAAATGGAACAACGCTTTTAGAATACGCAACAAATGCTGCAGTAAACCATGAAATATTATACGATTGTTTTATACATGAAAATCAGAAATTGGGTTATGTTCTTTAATAAATATAGATAATTTTATTTTACAAGGCCGCCCATTGCCTTTTGATGTAACCGATCAAATTCCGCTAATCATAAACATTGCACCCACCGGAAATCATAAAATTGCGATTCGCCAAGAGGATGGATTTTTTCAAATAAGCAAACTTTACTTTTAAAATTAATTTGGCAAACGGAACTAAAAAGGTTCAAAAAAGTATTTTTTAGCACATAAAAAAGTGTTTGTTAAAGAACTATTAACAAATAGTTCCTACACCATTTATTATTTGTTAACTAATTAATAAAGTGTTCGTTTCAATAACTTTAAGAAAATGTTTTGATGCAAATCAATACGTTTTCTTAAAGTTTAAATAAAATTAAACTAACACATAAAGTTGATTTTTGCTATAATAAAAATCAACTTATTATGAAACACAACTATTTTTACTCCGTATTACTATTCGGATTATTTTTCTTTATTCCGAAATTAAATTATGCCCAAAATGTAATTCATTATTGGAATTTTAACAACAACGCATCGGTTGCGACTATTACAACACCTTCGAATTCTTTAGTTTCTGGTGCAAGTATTACTGCACAAATTTCTGGAATTTCGGCTATTGATTTTGCCGGAGGAACTGGACAAAACTTTAATGTTTTAAATCTTAATGCTCAGAATAGTGATGTGTCTGGAACGCATTTACGATTTAACGACCCTATCGGAAGTGCTTTAATATTTGCATTGCCAACTTCTGGTTATCAAAATATCATCGTAAAATTTGCAACCAGACGTTCAGGTTCTGGAGCAGGAACTCAAGTTTGGTCTTATTCTAATGATGGAACAAGCTACACATTTTTTGCTAACGTAATTCCTAATAACGGCGATCCAGCTTTGGCTGCTTTAGATTTTTCTACGATTACAGCCTCAAATAATAATCCTAATTTTAAACTTAAAGTCGAATTCCAACAAGGAACTGGAGGAACTGGAGGAAACAATAGGTTTGACAATTTTGCCACAGAAGGTGAAACGTCAAATGCACCAGATACAACGCCGCCAAATGCTGTTTTTTCTCCGTTAACTTCTGCAACCAATGTTAGCACTTCTGTTGTACCAACTATAACTTTTAATGAAAATGTAAGATTAGTAGATAATTCAGCTATTACAAATACAAATGTTGATGCTTTAGTTGAATTGCGTTTAAACAATGCTGCCGGTACAGTAGTTTCTTTTGATGCGACTTTTAGTAATAACGTAATCACTATTTCGCCAAGCGCAACTTTAACTACAAGTCAGTTATATTACGTTGCTTTATTAGCAAACACTATTGAAGACGAAAGCGATAATGCGATAACAACAACACAAAATGCCTCTTTTACAACAGGAAGTCCGAGTATTTCTCTAGCATCTAATTTTATAACCGCTAATGAAAATGTAGGAACTTTATCTTTTGTGTTAAATATCAATAGCCCAAATAACTCTTCCGTAAATTTAGTTGTAAAACCAGCACCATTTAGCACCGCCGATGTATCGGATTTTACTTTGGCAACACAAACATTAAATTTTACTGCAACAAGCGCAACAACACAAACCATTACAATTCCCATTATTGATGATACTTTGGCCGAACAACACGCAGAATATTTTGTAGTAAGTTTAGAAAATCCAGTTGGGATGACGATAACTGGGAATCCATCTGCAACGATTTACATTGTAGATAATGATACGCCAGCAATTGTTCCTTCACAAGAAATTCAATTAGATTATATTGGGAGTTTTGATCCTTCAGGAAGTAATACTTCTACTTGCGAAATTGTGGTTCACGATCCAGCCACGCAACGATTATTTGCAACCAGCGCAACTGCAGGGTTTTTAGATATTATTAATTTTTCAAATCCAACTGCTCCAACCGTAATTTCTTCTATTAATATGAATCCCTATGGTGGAATAACTAGTGTAGCAGTAAAAAACGGCATTCTTGCTGTGGCATCTCCAAATACAAACGAACAGCTTAGCGGTAGTGTGGTGTTTTTTGATACCAACGGAGTTTTCTTAAAACAAGTTACAGTTGGTGCTTTACCAGATATGATAGTTTTTACTCCAGACGGGACAAAAGTTTTAACGGCAAACGAAGGACAACCTAATGACGCATATACTGTTGACCCTGAAGGTTCGGTTTCTATAATTAATATTTCTGGCGGAATTGCAAATCTTACACAAGCCAACGTTAGCACTTTAGATTTTCAAAGTTTCAATTCTCAAGAAGCTACTTTAATTGCCGCAGGAATTCGAAAAGTAAAATCTAGCAGCGCGCTTTCTCAAGATTTAGAACCAGAATACATTACTATTTCGGCCGATTCTCAAAAAGCCTTTGTTGCAATTCAAGAAAATAATGCTATTGCAGAAATTAATTTAGCAACTACAACTATTTCTGATTTATGGGCTTTGGGAACAAAAGACGTCAGTCTTCCAGGAAATGGTATGGATATTTCGGATACTAACGGTCAAGCTTTAATTGCGAATTGGCCTATGAAAGCATACTACAATCCGGACGGAATTGCCAATTATACAGTAAACGGAACTACATATTTAGTAACGGCAAACGAAGGTGATGAAAAAGATTATGGAGGATTTACTGAAAGAACTACCGTTGGCGCAACTGCATATACTTTAGATGCTGCAATTTATCCGAATGCTTCGGTATTAAAACAGACTTACAACATGGGTAGAATGCGAGTTACCAATGCTTCTGGTAATTTAGATGCTGATGTTGATTTTGAACAAATTTCTTGTTTAGGAACGCGATCTTTTGCAATTTTTAATACAACGACTAAACAATTAGTGTACGACAGTGGCGATAGTATGGAAAGTTATACTTTAGCAAATTTCCCAACTTTATTTAATTCAGATCACGGAAGTAATTCTCCGAAAAACAGAAGTCGTGCAAAAGGTCCAGAACCAGAAGGTGTTATTGTTTCTAAAATTGGTAACGAAACATTCGCTTTTATAACTTTAGAAAGAATTGGTGGTGTAATGGTGTATAATATTACCAACCCTAACAGTCCAGTTTTTGTAGATTATAAAAATACCCGTTCAACATCTGCTTACAGTGGTGATAACGGACCAGAAGGTATTATTTATATTAGTGCAGAAAATAGTCCAACACCAAAAGGATATGTAATTGTTGCAAACGAAATTAGCGGGACGTTAACCATTTTTGAAGTAAACACAACCAATTTGGCTAATTCTACCTTCGAGAACAATACTAAAACCTTTGCTATTTTCCCAAATCCAGCAAACCAAGATGGAACGGTTTATTTTAATCGCACTGCCGATGTAGATGTTTATGACATGAATGGTAAAAAAGTATTGTCGCAAAAACAAACACAAACTATTCAAACCAACTCTTTAAAAACCGGAATCTATATCTTAAAAACAGAAGATGGAATGTCACAAAAATTGATTTTAAAATAACTTTACTTTTTTTTAAAACAACCAAACCCTGCAATTAATTATTGCAGGGTTTTTTATGATTTATTATAACCAATACATAATATTAAGATTCGTCTTTAGTAGTTCTAACCGAACTAATTCCTGCAAAAAAGAATACGAACCCTAAGATTCCGTAAATTGCTAAACCTTTAATATCTTGCGTATTTCCACCCGTATTTGCAAAAACATAAGCTGTGTATATTATTCCTAAAATGATTAATATTGCTCCGAAAGTTCTTTTTAAATTCATCTTAATTTGTATTAGTTAACAGTGTCAAATGTAGTTTGAACACGGCGAATACACTTATATTATATCTTTTAAAAATTGTAAAATTATCTACTAAGTTTTTTTGCGTGAAGGATAGAGCAATTGTATGAGCTCTTTTGGGTTTTGGAGTGGAATGGAAAACCCATAAAGCTAGTGCGAAAGCCTGACCAGCTGTTGCGAGGCACGAAGCAAACAAGACACGCTCAAACAATAAATTAATTAAAATTTGTATTTAATTTTCTTACTTTTGTTTTCAAAACTCATCATCATGAAAAACTATTTTTCGGTTATTAGTATAATTTCAATTTCATTATCAAGCATGGCGCAAAATCAAATTTCCTATCCTGAAACTAAAAAAGGAAATACTGTAGATACTTATTTCGGAACTCAAATTCCCGATCCGTATCGCTGGCTGGAAGACGATAAATCTGCAGAAACCATGGCTTGGGTAAAAGAGCAAAATGAAGTTACTTACAATTATTTGAGTCAAATTCCGTATCGGGATGCTTTAAAAAATAGACTGGAAAAATTGTGGAATTACGAAAAAATTGGCGCGCCGTTTCAGGAAGGAAAATATACTTATTTCTATAAAAATGACGGATTGCAAAACCAAAGTGTTTTGTACAGAAAAGATGCGAAAGGTGTGGAATCGGTCTTTTTGAATCCGAATAGTTTTTCGAAAGATGGAACTTCATCTTTAAGTGGCGTTTATTTTACAAAAGATGGTTCGAAGGTTGCATACGGAATTTCGGAAGGCGGAAGCGATTGGAAAAAGGTAATTGTTATAGATTCCGAAACCAAAAAAGTTTTAGAACCAACTTTAGAAAATATAAAATTTAGCAGCATTTCTTGGAAAGGAAACGAAAGTTATTATTATTCTACTTATGATAAACCGACAGGAAGCCAACTTACTGCTAAGACAGAACAACACAAATTATTTTATCATAAATTAGGAAACAATCAAGCAGACGATAAAGTGGTTTTTGGAGCCGATATAAAACGCCGTTACGTTGGTGGTTATGTTTCTAATGATGCCAATTATTTAACAATTACAGCTGCTAATTCCACCTATGGTAACGAGTTGTATATTTTAGATTTAAACGATATCAATGCAAAAATTAAAACCGTTGTTGCCAACTTTGAAAGCGTAAATAATGTAATTAAAAATGCAGGAACAAAATTATTTATCGCCACTGATTTAAAAGCTCCAAATACAAAAATTGTTACCGTTGATTTTAAAAATCCGCAGCCAGAAAATTGGAAAGATTTTATCAAAGAAACAGAAAATGCTTTGCGAATTTCTAGCGGAAACAAGTACTTTTTTGCAAATTATATGAAAGATGCTGTTACGTTTATCCAACAATATGATTACTCAGGGAAATTAATTCGAAACATTAAATTACCTGGCGTAGGAACAGCTTCTGGCTTTAGCGGAAAAGACAATGAAACCATTTTATATTATTCGTTTACTAATTATACAACGCCAAATTCTACCTACAGTTTTGATACAAAATCGGGAATTTCAAAATTATACGAAGTGCCAAAAATCGATTTCAAGTCAGATTTATACGAATCTAAGCAAGTGTTTTATGCTTCAAAAGACGGAACAAAAATTCCTATGATTATTACCCACAAAAAAGGAATTTCGTTAAACGGAAAAAACCCAACTATTCTTTATGGTTATGGCGGATTTAATGTGAGTTTAACACCAATTTTTAGTATCGCAAACGCAGTTTGGATGGAAAATGGAGGGATTTATGCCGTACCAAATCTTCGTGGCGGTGGCGAATATGGTAAAAAATGGCATGATGCAGGAACCAAAATGCAAAAGCAAAATGTATTTGATGATTTTATCGCTGCAGCGGAATATTTAATTAAAAACAACTACACAAGTTCTGATTATTTAGCAATTCGTGGCGGAAGCAACGGTGGTTTATTAGTTGGCTCAACCATGATACAACGGCCAGATTTAATAAAAGTAGCTTTGCCGGCTGTGGGCGTTATGGATATGTTGCGATACCATACCTTTACCTCCGGCGCAGGTTGGGCTTACGATTATGGAACTTCAGAAGATTCGGCAGAAATGTTTAATTATATTAAGAATTATTCTCCGGTAAACAATGTAAAATCTGGAACCAAATATCCTGCAACTTTAGTAACAACTGGCGATCATGATGATAGAGTTGTTCCTGCGCACAGTTTTAAATTTGCAGCAAAGTTGCAAGAAAAACAGACCGGAAATAATCCTACATTAATTCGTATTGATATTAACGCTGGTCATGGTGCTGGAAAATCTACAGCGGCGACTATTCAAGAAAATGCCGACATTCAAGCCTTTACTTTGTACAATATGGGAATTCAAAACTTACCTCAATCATAAAATTTTAAACTAAATTAAACAAAAATCCCTTTGCAGAATAAATTTGCAAAGGGGTTTTTTAGCTATATTTTAATTCAATTTATTCTTTCTTTTCATTAGCAACCGTAGGAACTGCAGCGGAATTTAATGGCGCACCAACTGCCAAATCGCAACGATGCCCATTTTCACCATGCGGAGGATTCATTCCTTCTGGCGTAACTGTTGGCGAAGAAACTTTAGTAGTTGTAATTTTTGCTCCGTTAGAAATTACAGTTCCAGTATTTCCATCAGAACTAATAGTAGTAGAAGTCGGAGAAGCTGCAGCAGTCATTCCAGGTTTAGAATTTAAAGGTGCACCAACTGCAATATCGCATCGATGGCCGGCTTGACCGTGTGCTGGATTCATTCCCTTTGCTACAGAAACTGGAGCTATAGTATTTGTAGTTTGTGTCGGATTTGTATTGTAAACCGAATTGGAATTAGAATACATTATAGAATTTTTATCTGTACTTGTATTGTCTACTTCTACTGTTGTGTTTGTAGTTACTGTGCTATCAATTAAATCTTCGGTAGTAGTTTGAACAGCAGTTTCTACCGCTTGTTCCTCTGTTGAATCATTATTTTTACAAGCGAATAGGCTAAATGCCAATCCTAAAAAAAGAATTTTTTTCATTTTAATAATATTTAAATTCAAATATAATAATATAAACCAAAATCATAGAATACACTACCAAAAAATTGTCGTAAATATTTAAATTTATTATTTACCCCTAAAAAATTAATTAAAAATACATTTAAATTCTATTTTTTTATATTTTTACCCCCAAATAGATAGGGTTAAAAATAAAATATTATGAAAATAGAAAAGCGCTGGATCATTTCTTTCTTAATAATTTCTACCGTTGCAATTACCGGATTATTTTGGCCGCACCAAAATGCAGTTATAGGTGAATATTTTGATTCTCAAGAAAATTTAAACTTTGCAGACATTGCTTGGCTTTTGACCGCATCTTGCTTAGTATTATTAATGACTCCGGGCTTGTCTTTTTTTTATGGAGGAATGGTTGGTAAAAAAAATGTTATTTCTACCATGCTCAAAAGTTTTATTTGCCTTGGCGTAATTAGTTTACTTTGGGTAACTGTTGGTTTTAGTCTTTCTTTCGGAAGTTCTATTGGAATAAACATCGACGGAAAATTATACGGAATTTTCGGAAATCCACTTGACTTTGCTTTTTTTAATCAAGTAGATGTATTACCAAATAGGCAATTAGGCGGAACGATTCCATTTATTTTATATGCCTTGTTTCAAATGAAATTCGCTGTAATTACTCCGGCAATTATAACTGGAGCTTTGGCGGAACGGATTCGGTTTATTTCATTTTTATTATTCATTTGTCTTTTTACACTACTAATTTACACACCACTTTGCCACATGGTTTGGCATCCAAACGGATTATTAGGAAGTTACTTTGGTGTAAAAGATTTTGCAGGCGGAACGGTTGTTCACATGAGTGCCGGTTTTGCCGCATTAGCTGGAGTTTTGGTTCTAGGAAAACGCAAAAACTCAGAACATATTCCCACTAATATTCCATTTGTGCTTTTAGGAACCGGAATGTTATGGTTTGGTTGGTTTGGCTTTAACGCTGGTTCGGCCTTAGCGGCTAATTCTACAGCGGCAATGGCATTCGCAACAACCACAATTGCTTCTGCTTCTGCAATGTTAACTTGGGTGTTTTTTGATAGATTAAACGGTCGTAAAGTTTCTGCTCTTGGCGCATGTATTGGTGCAGTTGTAGGTTTGGTAGTCATTACGCCTTCGGCAGGATTTATAACTATTCCACAAAGTATTTTTTTCGGATTTATTGGCGCTATAGTTTCAAATAAAATGGTGTATTGGACAAAACTAAAAGAAATTGATGATACTTTAGACGTTTTTGCCTGTCATGGTGTTGGCGGAATTATGGGTATGATTTTAACTGCAATTTTTGCACAAGGAGAAAACGCGAGCTTGCTTCACGGTGGATGGATAGTATTCTCACACCACATGATTGCATTAGTTTTAGTTTCTATGTTTACTTTTGGTGGCGCTTATTTGTTGTTTAAATTTACAAACGCAATTATTCCGTTGCGAGTAAGCGAAGAAGACGAATTAAAAGGTTTAGACCAATCGCAACATGGCGAAAAGTTCTAACTTTATTTTTCTTATTTTTATGAAAAAATCATGAACCATAAAATACTAATTCTTGTTTTTTGGAGTTCTTTAGGTTTTTCTCAAAATCTAAAATCTAAAACAGAAATAAACTTAGCCTTAGACTCTTGGCATAAAGCTGCTGCAGATGCAAATTTCGAAAATTATTTCAATCTTTTAACATACGATGCTGTTTTTATAGGAACTGATGCAACCGAAAATTGGACAAAACCTGAATTCATGAAGTATGCAAAACGCTATTTTGATAAAGGTAAAGCATGGGGTTTTACATCGCTTGAGCGAAATATTTACTTTTCAACTGATGGTAAAACGGCTTGGTTTGATGAATTATTAAATACACAAATGAAATTATGCCGAGGAAGTGGCGTGCTTGTAAAAATTAAAAACACTTGGAAATTGAAACATTATGTGCTTTCAATGACCATTCCTAATGACAATACCAACGAAGTGGTTACTATAAAATCTGCTGTTGAAAACCCAATGATAAATTCTTTTTTAAAAAAATAAAACTATTATAAATCCAAACAGAATAAATTTTCGTAAATGATTATAAGAACGATAAAAAACGCTGGTTTTAACTAAATGTTTTAGAATTGGTTTTTGTGATAAAAAGTTTGTTTTGTTTAGAGGGAAAAACGCTACTCCAAAATCTTTTTTGGGTAGCGTTTTTAAATTTATTTAACTTAGTTGTATACGTTTTCTTTCAGTTTCATAAACATTTCTGTGGTCATATTCTTTAAATTATAGTCGTTTTCCCAATTCCAATCTTTTCTTGCAAAAGAATCATCAATACTTGCTGGCCAACTATCGGCAATTTTTTGACGGAAATCAGGATCATAATCTATCGTAAATTCTGGATAATGCTTTTTAATTTCTTCTGCAATTTCTGCAGGAGTAAAAGTCATTGCGGCCAAATTATAAGACGAGCGAATTTTAATTTCATTTTCATCTGCTTTCATTATTTGAATTGTGGCTTTAATCGCGTCGTCCATATACATCATCGGTAACGCTGTTTTGTCAGATAAAAAACAAGTGAACTTTCCGTCTGTTATTGCTTTATGAAAAATATCTACTGCATAATCTGTAGTTCCGCCACCAGGTTCTGTACTCCAACTAATTAAACCAGGATAACGAATACTTCTAACATCAACTCCATATTGCTTGTTATAATATTCGCACCAACGTTCTCCTGTTTGCTTACTAATTCCGTACACAGTTGAAGGTTCCATTATGGTATATTGTGGCGTATTTGTAGCTGGCGTAGTTTTTCCGAAAACGGCAATACTTGATGGCCAAAATATTTTTTTAATTTTACCCGATTTCGCCAAATTCAAAACATGAAAAAGCGAATTCATATTTAAATCCCAAGCAAATGCAGGGTTTTTTTCGGCTGTAGCCGATAACAAAGCAGCCATTAAATAAACATCGGTAATCTCATATTGCTCTACTAAATGTTCAATTTGATTGTAATCTAATGCATTTACAACTTCAAAAATTCCGTTATTAACAATGTCATTATTTAGTTTTCTAATGTCAGAAGCGATTACGTTTTCCTCGCCATATTCTGCCCGAAGTTTTGCCGTTAATTCGGTACCAATTTGTCCGCAAGCACCAATTATTAATATTTTTGTCATAAAGCGAGATTAGTTTGTTAGCACAAAGATAGTAATTTGATAAAGTTGCCTTTTACAGAATTAGTTAAATTTACATACGAGAAATGTTTTAGTTTCATTTTTTTATACCTTTTTTAGCATATAATATACTGCGTGTTTCGTACTTTTGTACATCATACTTTTGATTTATGAAAATTTCTGTTTTTGTAGTACTTCTTTTTGCTTTTGTTTTACAATCTTGCCAAGATGTTAATGAAAATCGCTTGGCGGAACAAAAAAAAGAAGCCCAAAAAAAAGAGGTTGTATTTGATAAAATTAGTCAGTCTTGGGTTTTTGATGTTTATTATCTAGAACCACAAACGCAAAACAAAATTAATAATTGGATGGAGTGGCGAATGTTTGTTACAGAGATAAATCAAAAACCAAAAAGTACCATCGGTGCTTTTCAAAAAAAAGCTAGCATCCTTTCCAAACGTGTCGACGAACTTTCGGCAACAATTCCAACTGAATTTAATAAAGCAAATGTTCGCAGCCGAATTACGGTTTTAACCACAAAAGTAAAAATGCTTGATTTATATATTCATCTAAATCAAATTCCGCCAGAAAAAGTAATTAAATTTATAGCAGAAATAAATAAAGAAATTATTTCGTTTCAAGATCAACTAGAAGAAATTGTTATCCGAAGTGAAATTCCTAAAGAAATTGGCGAACCCGATTTTATAAAAATGAAAGATACGTCACGAGCAATACCTAAAATAGTACCAGAAGATAACACCACCGTTTTTAGAAAAAAAGGCGCTAAATTTGTACCAGAAATTAAGTAGCTAAAATTTAAAAAGCGCTGCTTTTTTCTGAATATTATATTAAAAATACGAACACAAATTATATCTAAATGCGATAATTAACATTAGCAAATTAGATAAAATTTGTGTTTAACTAGTTTAAAAAAATAAAACACAATAAAATACTAAGTTATAAATCAAACTTTAAAATACCAAATTTGAGTAAATTAGCTGTAGAATCGATATATCAAAAATCTGCCAAATTAGAGGCGTTGGCAAAACAATTACTCCAACCCAATTCTAAAATTAGCTGTAAAGGATTGCTCGGTTCTTCTTTGTCTTTCGCTTTAAAAACCCTTTTTGAAAAAACAGAACTTCCTTTTTTATTATTATTTAATGATAAAGAAGAAGCCGCGTTTTATTTAAATGATTTAGAAAACTTAATTAACGACCAAGATGTACTTTTTTATCCTGGTTCGTATCGTCGTGCTTACCAAATTGATGATGTGGATAATGCCAATGTTTTGCTTCGTGCCGAAGTGTTGAACCGAATAAATTCTCGTAAAAAACCAGCAATTATTGTTTCGTATGCCGAGGCAATTTTTGAGAAAGTGGTTACTCGAAAAGAATTAGAAAAAAATACTTTTAAAATTTCTATTTCTGATAAATTGGCAATTGATTTTGTAAACGAAATTTTGTTTGAGTACAATTTTAAACGAGTAGATTTTGTAACCGAACCAGGGGAATTTTCTGTTCGAGGCGGAATTGTAGATGTCTTTAGTTTTTCAAATGACAATCCGTACCGTATTGAGTTTTTTGGAAACGAAGTCGATTCTATCCGAAGTTTTGATGTAGAAACCCAATTATCTATTGAAAGATTAAAGAAAATATCTATCATTCCGAATGTCGAAAATAAATTTTTTGAAGAAAATAGAGAAAGTTTTTTAGAATACATTTCCAATAAGTCGATTATTTTTATTCAAAACACCAATAATTTACTAGAACAACTAGACAAAGCTTTTGCAAATGCAACCGATGCTTTTGAAAAACTTTCTAAAGACATTAAACACGCTAAACCAGAAGAAATATTTATTAACAGCCAACAATTTTTAGATAAAGTCGAAAAATTATCAGTGACCGAATTAGGTTATTCTCCGCTATATAAAAATTCGTTTAGAACAGAATTTTTCATTAAACCGCAACCTTCTTTTAATAAACAGTTTGACTTATTATTAAATAATTTAATCGAAAATTATTCTGACGGAATTAAGAATTTCCTTTTTTGCTCTAACGATAACCAAGCCAATCGATTTAAAGAAATTTTTGAAGATATTGACGAATCAAATTCAGAAAGTATTTTAAAAAAATACAAATCAGTTGTCTTTCCGCTTTATCAAGGATTTATAGATGAAGAAGCTCAAATTGCTTGTTATACTGACCATCAAATATTTGAACGTTACCACAAATTCAATATTAAAAATGGCTATTCTAAAAAGCAAACCATAACTTTAAAAGAGTTGACTTCGCTTTCTGTTGGCGATTATGTAACACATATCGATCACGGAATTGGTCGCTTTGGCGGATTACAAAAAATTCAGGTAGAAGGCAAAACCCAAGAAGCTATAAAATTAGTTTATGCAGATAATGATATTGTTTATGTAAGCATTCATTCGTTACATAAAATTTCAAAATATAACGGAAAAGATGGCGCGCCGCCAAAAATTTATAAATTAGGTTCTGGCGCATGGAAGGCATTAAAAAATAAAACAAAAGCACGAGTAAAACATATTGCTTTTAATTTAATTCAGTTATATGCTAAACGAAAATTAGAACGAGGTTTTGCCTGTAAACCAGATAGTTATTTGCAAAAAGAATTAGAAAGCTCGTTTATATATGAAGATACGCCAGATCAAATAACATCAACCCACGATGTAAAAATGGATATGGAAAACGATCGTCCGATGGATAGATTGGTTTGTGGTGATGTTGGTTTTGGAAAAACAGAGGTTGCCATTCGTGCTGCATTTAAAGCCGTTGACAACGGAAAACAAGTTGCTATTTTAGTACCAACCACAATTTTAGCCTACCAACATTACCGAACTTTTACAGAAAGGTTAAAAGAAATGCCTGTAACTATTGGCTATTTAAACCGATTTAGAACGGCAAAAGAAAAAGCAGAAACCATAAAAGAATTAGGAGAAGGAAAGTTAGATATTATAATAGGAACACACCAATTAGTTAATAAAAAAGTTGTTTTTAAAGATTTAGGGTTATTGGTTATTGACGAGGAACAAAAATTTGGAGTAAACGTTAAAGACAAACTAAAAACTATTTCTGCCAATGTAGATACATTGACTTTAACCGCTACGCCAATTCCGAGAACTTTGCAATTTTCTCTAATGGCAGCGCGTGATTTATCGGTTATTACAACGCCACCGCCAAACCGTTATCCGATAGAAACTAATGTAGTTGGTTTTAATGAAGAGTTAATTCGCGATGCAATTTCGTATGAAATTCAAAGAAACGGTCAGGTTTTCTTTATCAATAATAGAATAGAAAACATTAAGGAATTTGCAGGAATGATTCAGCGTTTGGTTCCAGATGCGCGAGTAGGAATTGGTCATGGACAATTGGACGGAAAAAAGCTTGAGGAATTAATGCTTGCTTTCATGAATGGTGAATTTGATGTTTTGGTTGCCACAACCATTATTGAAAGTGGTTTGGATGTACCAAATGCTAATACTATTTTCATTAACAACGCCAATAATTTCGGATTGTCTGATTTGCACCAAATGCGTGGTCGGGTTGGTCGAAGCAATAAAAAAGCTTTTTGTTACTTTATTTGTCCGCCATATTCTGCAATGACAGATGATGCTAGAAAACGAATTCAGGCTTTAGAACAATTTTCTGAATTAGGTAGCGGATTTAACATCGCCATGAAAGATTTAGAAATTCGCGGCGCAGGAGATTTGCTTGGTGGCGAACAAAGTGGTTTTATAAACGATATTGGTTTTGACACTTATCAAAAAATCATGAATGAAGCCATTGAAGAATTAAAAGAAAATGAATTCAAAGATTTATATGAGCAAAATACGGATGTAGAAACAAAAGAATATGTCAAAGATTTGCAGTTTGACACTGATTTTGAATTGTTGTTTCCAGACGAATACATTAATAGTATTACCGAAAGATTGAATTTATATAATGAATTAAGTTTAATTAAAGATGAAAATACCTTGCTTGCTTACGAGCAAAAACTAATTGACCGATTTGGCGCCTTGCCAAAACCTGCTGTTTCTTTGCTGAATAGTATTCGGATTAAATGGATGGCAACCAAATTGGGAATTGAGAAAATTATTCTGAAACAAAATAAGTTTATTTGTTATTTTATTTCTGACCAAAATAGTGATTATTATACATCTAAAAAGTTTCAAAAGGTTCTTACTTTTGTGCAAAAAAATCCAGATATGTGCAGATTGAAAGAAAAACAGGCACCAAACGGTTTGCGTTTGTTACTAACTTTTGATAACGTCAAAAGCATTAATAAGGCCTTGGATTTTATTAAGATGGTATAGTTACGCTTTCCTAAATGCTGGTTTTTCACCTCCTATTTATTTGATATACGATTCAAATAACTTGAATAAAATGTTACAATTAATCGCAAAAAAAACGCTTCCTTTTACAGAAGCGTTTTTTATATAACCACCCTTTTTCATTTCTAGAATCCTAGACCAACAGTCATTGCCGTTGCCTGAATAGCTACATCCGATACTTTTGTTGTAGCACCAGTTGCCAAATTAATCGTGTAAACAGAAGTTATATTATTTACTTTTAGTAAAGCAAAAGCAACTGCACTGCTTCCTCCAATGTCAAAACCACTATCGGCATCTACATCAATTCCTAAAGAACCAATAGAAACTAAAGTTCCCATATTTGGCGGATCTTGACGGAATAAAGTATTTGTTTGTGAATCAATTACAAAAAGAGTAGTTGCAGTTGCACCAGCAACACTGTTTGTATAAGCCGCCGCACTAACAAATGGAGTTCCCGGATTCAAATTTCCATCCGTTGCAACCACAGTTCCTAAATCTGGATGTAATCGTAAATTTTGTCCTGTATTACTAACTAAACGAATTCTATCTACAGTAGGATTAAAATCGAATCCAAAAGAAGTTCCTGATAAAGTTGGAAACAAAGTTGTTCCTACTACTGCCATTGCAACGCTTGCTGTATTTAAAGTAAATAATCTGCTTTGATTTGAAATTGCATATAAACCACCATTTGCTGGTCTAAAATCTAAACCTACTACCGTTTCGTTAGCAGCTAATCCTGTTAAAGCAACTGAATTATTAGTTCCATTTGTAGGATTAAAACGAACCAACATGTTTCCTGCTGTTGTAGCATAAGCAATTGGATTTGTTTTTAAAGCAATACTAACAACATTTGCAGAAAAAGTACCTACATTAATTGCTTTACCTGTTGCTAAATCAATAGTAAATAAATTAGAAACATTATTATTGCTAGTAACTGCTAAAATATCCATGTCGCCTTGACCCTAAAAATCAACCGTTAAACTTCCAACTTCTTGCAAACCACCATCGTTTGGAGGAGTTTGCAAATATAATTTATCTGTTTCAAAATCAATATCGTATAATTGTGTAGTTGTTGCACCTGCAAAACTGTTTGTTTAAGCAACTGCTCCGATTTTTGGATTTGTTCCTCCATTAATACTTCCATCCGTTGCAACTACAGTTCCTAATTCAGGGTGTAAACGAAGATTTTGACCAGATTCTGTTACTAAACGAATTCTGTCTACGGTAGGATTAAAATCTAAAGAAACATTAGCTCCAGCAATAATTGGAGAAAAAGAGGCAGATCCAAGTGGAGTTGCAACGCCACTTTGTTCGTTTATAAAATAAACTCTACTTGACGATCCAACAGCATATAATTGTCCGGTTGCTGGTCTGTAATCAATACTAACAATTTGCTCAGAAGCAGGTAAGCCAACAATTGCAGTTGTGCTTGTAGCAGCGTTTAAATTTCTTGCGTTGTACGTTGCAATTGTATTATTACTTACTAAAGTTATAAAGTTAACATCTGGTGCAACAATTGCATTCCCATTTCCAGGGTTATCTTCTTCGTTACAAGAAATCGTTGCTGTTGCTAAAATTGCCAACCCTAATATGGAGGCAAGACTTAAATTAATTTTGTTTTTTTTCATTATTTCAGTTTTTTTGTTATTTTAATATTTTGTTGTTTAACATGTACGTAAATATTATTTTTTCATTTTTACTTAATGTTATAGAATTGCAATTAAAACAAAATCCGCAACCTCAGACGATTACGGATTTTCAGTATTATTTAAAATTTATTATTTTTTTAAAATTTTAAAATGAACTTGTCTGTCGTTTATAATTAATTTAAAAAAATAAGTTCCTTTTGCAAACGAGCTAATGTCTAGCGAATTTAAATTCGATTTAGATTCGTATAATAATTGGCCTGTGATATTATAAACGCTAACTTCTGAAATTGTTCCGTTTGCTGTAAAAGTTACAATTCCGTTTTTTGGATTTGGATAGTAACTGAAATCTATAACAGAATTACCAGCAACTCCTAAATTTGTCGTACAACTTGTAGTAGCAATATACCCAGAATCTACAACACCTTGATCCGAAAAAAATCGCATAATTAATGAACCATCAGTTGCTGCAGAAACAAAAGGACCAGAAATTGCATTTCCGGTTGAACCTCCCGGATTTAACAATGGTGCTGCCGTAGAATTTCCGTTATGTATGTAAAGATAATCGTAATCCACTTCAAGTAAAAAAGCTGAAAAAGTCAAATTTATAACCTGACTTGCATTTTGCGGAATTAAAACTCTAACAATGTCTTGCTGGTTCTCATAATTACCTGTTATTCCGCCAGTATCTACTAAAGTTGCATTGCTACAATAATTAGTTTGTGTTAAAAGTATTTTTTTTCTTGTTGGAGAAACCAATCCGTTGCTGCAATTAGGACCAACTTCAATTACATAATAGGTGTTTGGAAGTAATCCGGTTGCAGAAAAATTTGGAGACTTAACAGTAATTGAATTTCCTATTGCTCTGTTAAATGGATAAAAATGAACCTTCCAAGAAGCTGTAGAACTAGCATCTATCCGTGAAAAATTGATACTCGTAGTTGTTTCATTTGCAATATCTATTCTCGAAACGGTATTGATGCACGTATTTATACAGTCTGTACTTAAACAAATTCCGTTATTGATTCGGTTTAAAATAACTGCAGTTGGCTGCGGACCAAAACCATTATTAAAGTTGATTCCGACTCCAGAAATTAAATGACAATAACTCATAATTGTTCCTTTAACCGTAGTACTCGGAATCGGACCTTGAGCACAAGTTCCTTCAGCATTTCTAGATTGTTGTCCGCAACCATCAATTGGCGTATTGTTTCCGTTCCAAGCGCAAGCATGTGTATGTATTGAACCAAGTAAATGATCAAATTCATGTGCAATTACAAAAATAATGAAAGAATAAGTTGGCACCGTGTTATAAGAAAAGCCAATATCTAATAGTAGAAATTTTGAGAAGAACAAACGCCATTAATTCCAACTGCAACTCCGCCTAAACCTCCTGGATCGATACCAATTAATTGACCCATATCGCCATCAAAAACCGGACGAAAATTATTAAATTGAAACAAATAATCAGTAGATGAAGTACAAGAATATGGATCTAAAGTTGTCCAAATAAATAGCGATTTTAAAGAACAAGTAATGCCATCGTTGCTATACAAGGTTTGTAAGTTATTAAAAACCGCCGTCATCCAATTTGTTGTTGTTGTAATATTACTATTATTTGCCTGATACAAGGCATAATCCATCTCAAAATACATGGTTACACATCGTGCAGATGCATTATTTTTATTAGTTTCTTGGTCTTTTATAATTGGACCGTCAGAATCTTTAAAACTGCAGTTTACATCTAGCGCAGCTTTAAAATCTTGATCAGAATAAACGATTTAATCGGTTAGATTGTTTTTTTTATCTAATTTTCCTACCACAATATTTCCAATGTTAGATGCCGAAATCACTACTGGAAATTCATTTCTAAAAAAACCAAACGAATCAACCGATGTGTAGTCGTTATTGACTATACCACGATAGTAAACGCCTTTTTCATAATTATTGTTTTAGCTTTTATCTGTATCTATATGAAAACCATTCGCAAAAATATCATATTGAAATAATTTGATATCTAAAATCTGGTTGTTGAACGGAATTTGAAGATTAATAAATTGTTTTTTTTGGGTAAAAAGAATTTCTATTTATTGCTATCCAGGTTTGCTAAAGTAGCATTGCTTAGCGTTTTGCAACATTCTTATCTGTTGTGGTACTTGGATTATTTAAAACAGAAACCGGCGCAAATTGCACTTGATTTCTTTCTAAATCTTGTATTTTTTTTGCAATGTAATTTTGAGAAAAAATCGTTCCAAAAAGAAATAAAAGAATAAAAGTAAAGTTACATTTCATGACGCAATTATTAGAGTGTTAAAAATAATAAAAAGCATCTTCAATATGCTCTATATTCCAAGCTGGTTTTTGTGTAATTGCAATTATATCAAAACGAATCGTATGATTTACATCATGCAATTGCACATATTCATTTACGGCTTTAACTAGATTTTGGATTTTAGTTTCTTTAACAAAATCTTGCGGCGTACCAAAATCGGCTGTTGTTCGTGTTTTTACCTCAACAATTACTAAAACGGCACCTTTCTCTGCAATTATATCGATTTCTGCTTTTTGAAAAACCCAATTCTTTTCCAGGATAGTATATCCGTTTTTTTGTAAAAAATCAACTGCCATTTCTTCGCCAAGTTTGCCTAAGTCGTTATGTTCTGCCATGTTATTGCGAGTTTACGAAACAATCCTTTTTCTACTCAAAAACCACTTTACTTTCGGTTGCAGTAACTTCCATTTGAACCTGTTTCCCTATAATTAAAGCTCGATTATCTGATAGATGTCCGGCAGGAAAACTATAAATTATCGGAATATTATATTTCTGAGTCAATTCCTGAATGATTTCGTTTGCATCTTTTCCCCACGGAATGTCGTTATCTTTCATTTTTGTCATTCCGCCAACAATAATTCCTTTCAACCTTTCTAAACAACCGTTGCGTTTAAGGTTTATCAACATTCGATCTATGTGGTATAAATATTCATCTAGATCTTCTAAAAATAAAATTTTATCAGTACAATCAATTGCAGATGGCGAACCCAATAAACTATAAAGTATAGATAAATTTCCGCCAACTAATTCGCCTTTTGCAGAACCTAGTTTATTCTTTTTATCTGTGGGAATATTGTACTCTAAGTTTTCACCAAACAAACTTTTTCGCAACGTTTCTTTTGCCTCTGCAGATGCTTTGCTACTAACTGGCATAATTCCGTGAATGGATGCAAAACCCATGGTGTTTAAATGGCTGTGTAAGACAGTTACATCGCTAAAACCAATTATCCATTTGGAATTTTGTTTGAATTTTGTAAAATCTAGCAAATCTACCATTCTAACGGTTCCATAACCGCCGCGAACGCACCAAATTGCTTTAACATTGGGATTGTCTAATTGGGCTTGAAAATCGGCTGCACGTTGTTGGTCTGTTCCTGCTAATTGGTGGTATTCTAATCCGATAGAATTTCCTACAACAACTTCTAAACCCCAAGATTTCAACCAAGAAATGGCTGGCTTTAAGTTATCGTCGATGTTTTTTCGAGCCGTTGCTACAATTGCAATGGTATCGCCTTTTTGTAAATAAGGTGGAATTGTCATTTTTTTTTGTGCTTGTAAATTAGTAGTAAAATATAAGAAAAAAAGTGAGAAAAGTGTTATTCTATTCATTGGGATAAACATATAGGCAAATATAATAAAAATGTTGTTTTGAAACCGACATAAACTAGCCCAGACAGAAACGGCATTCTTTGCTTGCCTTCTTTTGGCAAATAAAGATATAGTGAATGGCTGGAAATAGCTTCTAATAATATTGCTAAACTCTCAATTCTATTGCTTATTTTTGCATTTTATATACCAAAATTACAATGATACAAAATCCGAAAAGATATACAATTACTGCGGCTTTGCCTTACACCAACGGACCAATTCATATTGGCCATTTGGCGGGAGTTTATGTTCCTGCAGATATTTATGCCCGTTACCTGCGTTTGCAAGGAAAAGACGTTGCATTTATGTGCGGAAGCGACGAACACGGCGTTGCAATTAGCATGAAAGCTAGTAAAGAAGGGGTTTCTCCTCAAGAAATTATTGATAAATACGACGGAATAATTAGACAATCGTTTTTAGGCTTTGGGATTTCATTTGATAATTATTCTCGAACTTCTGCTAAAATTCACCACGATACCGCGCAAGAATTTTTTAAAAAATTATATGAGCAAAATGATTTTATTGAAGAAGTAACCGATCAATTGTACGACGAAAAGGCAAACCAATTTTTGGCAGATCGTTTTGTGGTTGGAACTTGCCCAAAGTGCGGAAATGAAGAAGCTTATGGCGATCAGTGTGAAAAATGCGGATCGACCTTAAATGCGACCGATTTGATTAACCCGAAATCGACCATAACGGGCGAAACTCCAGTAATGAAATCAACAAAACATTGGTTTTTACCTTTGGATAGATACCAAGATTTCTTGCAAAAATGGATTTTAGAAGACCATGCAAAAGATTGGAAAACGAATGTTTTAGGACAAGTAAAATCGTGGTTAGACGATGGTTTAAAACCTCGTGCAGTTACCCGCGATTTAGATTGGGGAATTGACGTACCAGTTGCCGGCGCAGATGGAAAAAAATTATACGTTTGGTTTGATGCACCAATTGGATATATTTCTGCAACCAAAGAATGGGCTGCTAGAGAAAATAAAAATTGGGAAGATTATTGGAAAAAGGACGACACTAAATTGGTTCATTTTATAGGAAAAGACAATATTGTTTTTCATTGCATTATTTTCCCGGCGATGCTAAAAGCCGAAGGAAGTTATATTTTACCAGACAACGTTCCTGCAAACGAATTTTTAAATTTAGAAGGAAACAAACTTTCTACCTCTAAAAATTGGGCAGTTTGGTTGCACGAGTATTTACAAGATTTTCCAGACAAGCAAGACGTTTTGCGATATGCCCTAACATCTAATGCACCAGAAACAAAAGATAATGATTTTACTTGGAAAGAATTTCAGGCAAGAAATAACAACGAATTAGCAGCTATTTTTGGAAATTTCATTAATCGCGTGGTAGTTTTAACCAACAAATATTATGATGGAAAAGTACCCACTCCAAACGAATTTTCTGAATTTGATTTTAAAACTTTAAACGAATTAAAAGCGTATCCAGCAGTAATTTCTAGTTCTATTGAACGCTACAGATTTAGAGAAGCGCAAGGCGAAATGATGAATGTTGCGCGTTTAGGAAACAAATACTTAGCAGACGAAGAACCTTGGAAAATGGTTAAAACTGATGCCGAACGCGTAAAAACCCAAATGTATGTTGCACTACAAATTGCTGCAGCTTTACAAATTTTATGCGAGCCATTTTTGCCTTTTACGTCTGCAAAATTAGGAAACATGTTGCAAAATTGTAGCTTAACTTGGACTGATGTTTCTGAAGGAAAAGAGTTAGTACCTAAAAATCACACCATTGGTTCAGCCGAAATACTATTCGCTCAAATTGAAGATGCCGAAATTACCAAACAAATTGAAAAATTAGAAGCTACTAAAAAAGCCAATATTATGGAAAATGCAAAACCAGAACCTCAAAAAGAAACCAGCACATTTGATGATTTTTCTAAATTAGATATTCGTGTCGGAACCATTTTAGAAGCAGAAAAAATGCCAAAAGCCAACAAACTTTTAGTTTTAAAAGTAGATACCGGTTTGGATGTTATAACCATAGTTTCTGGAATTGCAGAACATTTTTCACCAGAAGAAGTTGTAGGAAAACGAGTTACCGTTTTAATTAATTTAGCGCCAAGAGCTTTGCGCGGAGTAGAAAGTCAAGGAATGATTTTAATGACAAACAATGCAGAAGGTAAATTGGTTTTTGTAAATCCAGATACAGAAGGTGTTTTAAATGGCGCTTTGATTTCTTAGCAAATAAGGATGATACAATACGGTAAAGACGTTGCATCGCAACGATTACAAGGTTAAAATCGAAAACATTCAATCATTGCAATGTAGCGATTTTACAAAGACGTATTGCTTTTTGGAAAAATTGCCAAAATCTGGATCGATATCAACAATTATTCGTTCTTATAAATGCATCGTTTCACAACATTCTCGAAATACAGATGCCAGTTTTAATTGGCAATTAAAATTTAATGATTATTTTATTCGAAATTTAGAATCATTTTAAAAAATTCAAAATTATATAGAAAACAATGTTAAAAATTGGAAAGACGATACATTTTACTACTAAACCATGAACCCAAAAATAATTGCATTTGATGCAGACGATACACTTTGGCACAACGAACCATATTTTGACGAAGCGCAAGAAAAGTTCTACCAACTTTTTAAAGGAATTTCCAGCAAACAAGAAATTTTAGATTTGATTTTAAAATATCAAATTAACAATTTACCATTGTACGGATTCGGAATAAAAGCATTTGTACTTTCAATGATGGATGCTGGTTTAGAATTAACCAACTTACAATTAACTGGAAACGAAACCCAAAACATAATAACTATTGGTCGCGAATTACTGCAAAAACCAGTCGAATTATTACCAGAAGTAGAACATGTTTTGCGAGAATTAAAAGGGAAATACAAGTTAGTTGTTGCTACTAAAGGCGATTTAAAAGACCAACATCGCAAACTTCATGATTCTGGAATTGGACACTATTTTCATCATATTGAAGTAATGAGCGACAAAAAAGAAATCGACTATTCTAAAATGCTTTCTCGCTTAGATATTCTGCCAGAAGACTTTACAATGATAGGAAATTCACTAAAATCAGATGTTTTGCCAATTTTAAATATTGGCGGTCACGGCTACCATATTCCGTATGCAACCACTTGGGAATATGAAAAAATTGATTTTGAAATTGAACACCCTAAATTTAAGTCGCTTTCTAATATTGCAGATGTTTTAAAAGAACTATAAAACGTATTGCGAAATAGTAAAAAAAAATGAAAGAATATTTAGATATTGAAACCTGGAACAGAAAAGAACATTTTGCCTTTTTTAGCAAAATGGAAGAGCCTTTTTTTGGCGTAACCTCTATTGTTGATTGTACCAATTCTTACCAAAAAGCAAAGTTTTTAGGTATTTCTTTTTTTATCTATTATTTACACAAAACCTTACAAGCAGTTAATGCGATAGAAAATTTTAGATATCGAATTGAAGACGATAAAATAGCAATTTACAATCATATTGATGCATCGGCAACCATAATGCGAGAAGATAAAACATTTGGGTTTTCTTATATAAAATTTGCAGAAAGCGAATCAGATTTTGATGCAATTGCTACCTCAGAAATAAATCGAATTCAAAAAACTACAGGATTATTTACAACAGATTATCCAGAAAATTTGATTCATTTTTCGGCTTTGCCTTGGGTAAATTTTACGTCACTTTCCCACGCTCGAAGTTTTACTTGGCCAGATAGTTGTCCTAAAATTTCATTTGGGAAATTATACAAAGAAAATGGCGCAAAAAAAATGGCAATTTCTATTCACGCACATCATGGTTTGATGGATGGCTATCATGTAGGATTGTTTTTAGAAGAATTGCAAAAATTGCTTTAATTTAAGCCTATGTTTCCTATTGCATTCCATCCAATTTATAAACATCCGTTGCCGCAAGGTCATCGTTTTCCTATGGAAAAATACGATTTGCTTCCGCAACAATTATTACACGAAGGAACAGCAAATAAATCCGATTTTTTTGAACCCGATGTTTGCCCAATCGACTTAGTTTTAAAAATTCATACCCAAGATTATGTAAGTGATTTGCTGAATTTAACTTTAAATCCGAAAGCAGCCAGAAAAGTTGGTTTTCCGCTTTCTGCAGAATTAGTAGAACGCGAATTACGAATTGCAAACGGAACCATTATTGGTTGTCAAAAAGCATACGAAACCAAAGTTGCATTTAACATTGCTGGCGGAACGCATCATGCGTATTCCAATCATGGAGAAGCGTTTTGTTTACTTAACGATCAAGCCATAGCATCACAATTTTTATTGGATAAAAAACTTGCGAAAAAAATTTTAATAATTGATTTAGACGTACACCAAGGCAACGGAACTGCAGAAATTTTTAAACACAATCCAAATGTTTTTACATTTTCTACACACGGAAAAACCAATTATCCGTTTAAAAAAGAACAATCTGATTTGGATATCGCTTTCGCGGATAATACCACAGATTCTCAATTTTTATCAATAATCGAAAAACAAGTTCCGTTATTAATTGAACAGCAAAAACCCGATTTTATTTTTTATTTAGCTGGTGTAGATATTCTAAAAACCGATAAATTGGGAAAATTAGATTGCACTTTAGATGGTTGCAAAAAACGCGATGCTATTGTATTTGAGAATTGTTTGAAATACCAAATTCCAGTTCAAGTAAGTATGGGCGGCGGATATTCGCCAGAAATAAAAACAATTATTGAAGCTCATGCAAATACCTATCGAATTGCTAAAGATATTTTTTAGTTAAAATAAGTCCAGTTAACGCCATCACTTACTATGATAATAGATTTCCCTTGAGCATTACCCGGCAAAATTAATGGTAAAGTAGTGGAAGTATTAGAAGATTTACTAAAAAAAGAACCACCCAATGAATACAATTGCGCATCTAATATATTAGAAAGGTTTCTGAAAATATAAATTCTACCCGGAACTAAAGACGCATTTGGCATTAAAAATTCTAGATTTCCGGAGTTTGGAGTTAAGGAGAAATAAACCGCTTGATCTGTTATTGGAGTAGCTGTTCCGCCTGGACCGCCATTTAAACTCATTGTTTTAACGGATAAACTTCCTGCAATATCCAAAGTACTTTTAGGATCGGTAGTATTTATTCCGATTTGCGATTATACAGAAACCGAAAATAAAAATATTATGATTATGGCTTTAAAAAGTAGTTTTTTCCGTATTATATAATTTTTAACCCAAAATTATAGCAATTTAGTATAAATATAACTTTTTTATTTCGAAAATGATTTGTGAAAAGGTTTTCGTGTGGAAAAGAAATTTAGAAACGTGCTTATTTTCGTTTAAGTGCATAAAAAAGCGACAAAATACATGTCGCTTTTTTTGAATTATTTAGCTAAGGACTATTTTCCTAAAAGCAATATTTCTGTTGCTACAATTTCAGTGACATATCTTTTTTCCCCATTTTTATCCTCATAATTTCTAGTGCTAAGTTTTCCTGTAATAGCCAACTCTTTCCCTTTAGTTACATATTTCTCAATAATTTCTGCGGTTTTGCCCCAAGCAGTAATTCTATGCCATTCGGTTTGCTCTACTTTATCTCCGTTTTCTTTGTAATAAACATCGTTGGTTGCTAACGATATATTAGCTAATTTTTTTCCACCTTCTAAGTTTTTTACTTCTGGTTCTTGACCTACATGTCCGATTAATTGTACTCTGTTTTTTAATGAATTCATGGCGTTTAAATTTAAATTAAGGTTTATATTATATTGTTACTTGTCTTTAAAAACATTCGTTGTTTCCTTTTGACAATGCAAAGTTGTAACAAGCCACAAACTTTAATCGGTACATAACCATTTATGTTCGGTTGTAATTATTTGTAAGCGTTTGAAAACGTTTTTTATTATGACAATCAACAAATTACAAATAAAACATCGGGATAATAAAACTTGCAAGAATTAACAATATTATAGATAAAACACCTCCAATTATTAAAAAGTGTTTGAATTTATAAATTCCCATTCCAAAAATAATAGCATTAGTTTGGTAACCCATTGGCGTATAAAAACTAAAATTGGCGCCAAACATTACAGCATATAATAATGGCTTGGGATCTAGTTTCATTTTTAAAGCAACAGCAATTACAATTGGCGCAATTATTATAGCGGTAGCATTATTGGATATAAATCCGCTCATTATCATCGTAAATCCAAAAACAATAGAAATTATTACAGAAGTTGGAACCGATTTTAAAACTGCATATAAATTTTCTGCAATGAAATCATCTGTTCCTGTATTTTTCATAGCAATTCCTAACGGAATCATTCCTGCCAACAAGAAAATTACTTGCCAGTTTATTCCTTTATAGGCATCTTTTAAATCGATACATCCAGAAAAAAGACAAAAGGCAACACCAATTAAAGAACTTTTTAAAATGCTAAATGTGTTGGTAGCAGATAAAATAATAACTAGCAAAATTGCGCCAAAGGAAAGCCACTTTTTATACGTTGGTATGTTCGCTGCTGTAAAAAAAGTATTAGCAAATAGCAAATTATCCGACTTTGCCAAGCGCTGAATTTCGGTTAAATTTCCGGTCAGTAAAACTCTATTGCCTGGTGTAACAAATTTATTTTGGAAAAAACGATTTATAAAATTCGGATTTCTTATTTGTTTCTTATCATTCATTACGGCCTTTACAAAAATATTTTCTGGCAATTCATCATCAAACTGTTCTACCGACATGTTTATAAATCGTGAATTTGGCAATATAATAACTTCGTGGTATTCGTTGGAATAGGTTTCGTCAACCGCATTTTGATCTACACCTAAAATATTTAATCCTAATTCGTCTGCCTTAGCGGACAAATCTTCAATAGTAATATCCAACCAAAGTATGTCATTGGCTTGTAAAATTTCTTCTTTTAATTTGGATTTTAGATATTGGTTTTTTCTCTGAATTTTAATTAATCGAATGTCGTTTTCTTTCCAAATCTCTGTTTCATAAGGTGTTTTTCCAATCAAAACCGAGTTTTCTCTAATTCGAACCGATGTAATATAAGATAGTTCTGAAAGAATTTTTTCTTCTTCTCCTGCAACATGAGTTCTCAAAAAACGTTTAGACAATAAATAAATAATAGGAATTGCTACCAACATAAAAACTAATCCTGCGGCAGAAAATTCGAAAAAAGAAAATTTACCAACTCCACTTTTATTAGAAATTCCAGCAACAATTAAGTTTGTGCTTGTTCCCATTAAAGTACAGCTTCCACCCATAATTCCGGCAAACGATATGGGTAGCAATACTTTTTTCTTTTCTATTTTACCTAGTTTATCTAACTCACTTATTAATTTAATAAATATAATTACAACTGCTGTAGTGGCAACGAACGAAGAAAAAATTCCGACGCAAAGCATTAGTAATGGAATAAATATAAATTGCGGCCATTTAATTATCGGTATTATTTGAGATGCCATCCAACTTACAACGCCATTTTTTTCGAGTCCGATGGCAATAATCATCAAACACATTATCGTTAAAACTGAATTGTCTGAAAAGCCCGAGACCGATTCTTCTGGAGTTACAACACCAAAGATTAGTAAAGAAATTAAAATGAAAAAAGCAGTTTTATCTACGGTAAACTTCTCGGTTACAAATAGCAAAAAAGCGCCAAATAAAATTGCTATTACAATTAGTATAGGAGTTGTAACCATAGTTTTTAGAATTTTAAGAGATTAAAAGTGCTGTTACTATTTTCTTTCAATTTACAATATTCAGGAATTAGATTACAGAATAATTGTAAGTATTTGAAGTCAAATCTCAAATTCCCTCAAATAATTTAATATATTTGATACTAAATTAGCTAATTATGACTAAAAATTGCTTGGATTGCGGCGACAAGTTAGTTGGCAGAGAAGATAAGAAATTTTGTAGTGATAGTTGCAGAAATGCCTACAATAATAAAATCAATAAAGACAGTACAAATTACATGCGCAATATTAACAATAAGTTGCGCAAAAATTATAGAATTTTATCTGATCTTAATCCAGAAGGAAAAAACAAAACCACTCGAACCAAGTTGTTAAGTAAAGGTTTCGATTTTGAATTTATAACCTCTGTTCTACACACAAAAACCGGTAATACTTATTTTTTTATTTATGATTACGGCTATATGCAGTTAGAAAAAGAGTATTATATGTTGGTGAAAAAGAGTTTTGATTAAAATAACAGAAAATTGTCAAATCTGTTTTATGATAAAAATAAAAGCATGAAAAAAAACTTTGCATCTTTAAATTCGTTGCTGTTTATCGTATTCGCAATAGCCTTAGTATTTATTTTTTTGCAGCCGCAACGTTATGATACAACTACAGAAGCACCATTGTCTAAATTTTCTACGCAACGCGCTTTACAAAAAATTAAAATAATAAGCGAAAAACCGCATTACGTTGGCTCAAAAAACCACGATAAAGTTGCTAATTATTTAATTAAAGAATTAACCAATTTAGGATTGCAACCTATAATTCAAGAAGGTTTTACACTTACAGAAAGGGGAAATTTAGCGAAGTCAAAAAACATATACGCAACTATAAAAGGAAGCAAAAATACTAAGTCGTTATTGCTTCTTTCTCATTACGATTCGGCACCACATTCTTTCTCAAAAGGCGCAAGCGATAATGCAAGCGGAGTTGCGACAGTTCTAGAAACTGTTCGTGCCTTTATGCATTCTAAAACAAACAAAAGTAAAAATGATATTGTTATTTTATTTACCGATGCAGAAGAATTAGGTTTAAATGGTGCGGCGCTTTTTGCAACAAAAAATAAGTTAGCAGACAATATTGGTTTGGCTTTAAATTTTGAAGCACGCGGAACTTCTGGACCAAGTTACATGTTGATGGAAACTACCAACGGAAATTCAAAAATGGTAGATGCATTTTCGAAAGCAAAAGTAAAGTATCCGGTTTCCAATTCGTTGATGTACAGCATTTATAAAATGCTTCCGAACGATACCGATTTAACTGTTTTAAGAGAACAAAAAAATATTCAAGGATTTAACTTTGCTTTTATAGACGGTCATTTTAATTACCATACTTCGCAAGATAATTATCAAAATGTAAATCCTAATTCTGTTGCACATCAAGGAAGTTATCTCGTTCCTTTATTAGACTACTTTTCTGATGCCGATTTAAAATCTTTAAAATCTAAAGAAGATAAGGTATATTTTAGTCTTCCTTTTCTGTATTTAAGTCATTCTAACCAATGGATTTTGCCGGTTTTATTAATTTCTCTTGGATTGTTTTTTCTATTTATTTTTATCGGATTAGGAAAACAAATCATACAGTCAAGAACTGTTTTTATCGGATTTGGGAAATTATTTCTTGCAATTTTACTTTGTGGTGGAATTACCTTTTTCGGATGGAAGATAATTTTAGCGATTTATCCACAATATGCTGAAATACAACAAGGATTTCCTTACAATGGCCATTTTTATATCTATGCTTTTTTGAGTTTATCCGTAGCAATTTGTTTTTTAGTTTTTGGATCAAAAGAAAAAAGAAATCCAGAAATGAGTTTAACTATCGCGCCAATTTCTATCTGGTTTTTAATAAATACTGTAATGGCTATTAAATTAGAAGGTGCAAGCTTTTTAATAATTCCTGTGATTTTTTCCGTTATAATGTTGGCAGTATTTGTACTGACACAAAAAAAGTTTTGGTTTTTAAATTGCTTATTAAGTTTGCCTGCAATTTTATTAATTGTTCCTTTAATTCAAATGTTTCCGGTTGGTTTGGGATTAAAAATTCTTTTCGGAAGTACTATTTTGGTAGCATTAACCTTTGCATTGCTGTTGCCAATTTTTGGAGGGTTTCTGCAAAAAAAATTATGTTCTTTACTTTTTGTTCTAATTAGCATAGGGTTCTTTATTGCCGCTCATTTAAACTCAGAATACACAACCAACCAAGCAAAACCAAATAGTTTACTTTATTCTTATAATACCGATACAAAAAAAGCTTTTTGGTTAAGCTACGACCAAAATCCAGATGCATTTACCAAAACCTATTTGGGAGAAAATCCGCAAGATGCTTCAGTTTTAAACAATATGCCTTTATTTAGTAAATATAATTCGCAGTTTACATTAATGGCAAAAGCACCAATTAAGAATATTGCTTCACCAACAGTAGTTTTTTCTAAAGATAGTATTTCTGGTAACCAACGTTATTTAAAAATTACCATTATGCCAAACAGAAAAGTAAACCGATACGATATTTTTGCATCTTTAAAAATGGGAATTTTTAATTTTAAAGCAAATGGTGTGCAAAACATCAATCAAAAAAGTGTCGAATTGTCTCGAAACGGTCAAAAAATTCTGAGTTACTATGTCGTAAATAATGAACCTTTAATTTTAGAATTTTCCATTCCGAAATCGCAAAAATTAGATTTAAGGTTATTAGAAAGTTCGTTTGATTTGTTTAGTAATCCAAATTTTAATTTACCTCAAAGAAGTCCTAAATTTATACCTGCTCCATTCGTTTTAACTGATGCAGTTTGTATTATTCAAAAAATAAAACCAACGAAATTAGTAGTTGATAAAGAAACCGCAGACAATACTGATTTGCCTTTAAACAAAAGAAATATGGTTCCGAATGTATTTGCAATTGACACTTTAAAAAATGAATAATTTAAGCGGAAGTATTTTAGGCTGTGGTTGGCTGGGATTACCATTAGCGAAAAAATTGGTTGCAGATGGTTTTAAAATCAAGGCATCAAAAACTAATTCTCAAGATTTTGATAGTTTAAAAAGTTTCGGGATTTCACCTTTTGTAATAGAATTAACTCCGGAAAAATCAGTTGGCAATTTCGAGTCTTTTTTAAAAGAAGCCTCTTTCTTAATTATTGATATTCCGCCAGGATTGCGCAATATAACAAACGATACGGATTCTTTTATAAACAAAATAAAACATTGCATTCCGTTTATTGAAGCATCTTCTGTAAAACAAGTGGTGTTTATAAGTTCAACTTCTGTTTATAGAGATTCTGAAAACTATCTTGAAAACACAACAGAAAATACTGCTGTGAATCCTGATAGTGAAAGCGGAAGACAATTAGTACTTGTTGAAAAATTACTGTTAGAAAACCTCAATTTTAAAACTACTATTCTCCGTTTTGGTGGCTTAATCGGACCAAACAGAAATCCGATTAAATATTTGGCTGGAAAGAAAAACGTTGCCAATCCTTATGCGCCAATAAATTTTATACATCAAGAAGATTGTATTGAAATTATTCGGAAAATGGTTTCAAATAGCCCGTCAGAAAATCGTATTTTTAATGCCGTTGCTCCTTTTCATCCTACAAGAAAAAACTACTATAAAGAAAAGGCAAAAGAAGAAAATTTAGAAATTCCGGAATTTGATACTGTAAAAAAATCCATAGGGAAAAAAATTAGTAGCCAAAAGCTTCAATCCAATTTAGACTATACTTTTATGCATTCTTCACTTTGAAATTTTACAAAAAAAAGCCCAAAATTAATTGAGCTTTTTTATCTAAGAAATTAAATTCTTACCAAATTTTTACTCTTTTATCTGGCATAACAAACATGCCATCGCCTTGTTTAATATCAAATGCTTTGTAAAATGTATCCAAGTTTAATAATGGTACATAAGCACGATACATTCCTGGTGAATGTGGATCTGTTTTTACTTGATTTTTCAACGCTTCGTCACGCATTTTGCTTCTCCAAATAGTTGCCCAAGAAATAAATAATCTTTGTTCTGGTGTGAAACCATCAATTAAACCTGGTTTTCCGTTTTTCTGTAAATGCAATTGTAATCCGTCGTAAGCCGCATTAATTCCGCCTAAATCTCCAATATTTTCTCCTAAAGTAAATTTACCATCTACGTGAATTCCTGGCAATGGTTCTAAAGCAGAATATTGATCTGCCAAAGCGCCGCCCAAGTCTTTAAATTTAGATAAATCTTCGCTTGTCCACCAATCAATTAAGTTTCCGTCTGCATCATACGTTGCTCCAGAATCATCAAATCCGTGAGAGATTTCGTGTCCAATTACTGCTCCAATTCCGCCATAGTTAACCGCTTCATCTGCTTTGTAATCGTAAAATGGCGCTTGTAAAATAGCTGCAGGAAATACAATTTCGTTATACGAAGGATTATAATATGCGTTTACTGTTTGTGGTGACATTCCCCAAGTTGTTTTATCTACTGGTTTTTTAAGATCTTCTAAATCTTTGTCATGACTCCATTTCGAAAGACTTTTTGCATTGTCAAAATAAGTTCCGCCTTCTTCTGGACTTTTTAATGTAAGTGCTGAATAGTCTTTCCATTTATCTGGATATCCTATTTTAACTGTAATTTTATCTAACTTTTCTACCGCTTTGATTTTAGTTTCTGGCGACATCCAAGTTAAATTATTTATTCTGTTTTCGTAAGCGGCAATTACATTTTTAATCATTGCTTCTGCTTTTTCTTTTGCTTCTGCAGGAAATTTTTTCTCTACATACAATTTACCCAAAGCTTCTCCAACGGTTCCATTAACAACTTGCAATGCCTTTTCGTTTCTTGGACGTTGCTTTACAGCACCAGTTAAGGTTTTGCCATAAAACTCCCAGTTTGCAGTTTCAATATCTGTTGTAAGTTGGCTTGAAGCTGAACGCAAAAGATTCCAACGCATATAGGCTTTCCAATCTTCTGGCGTTGACTCGCTTAATACTGTATTTAGCGCAGTAAAATATCTTGGTTGTGTAACAATTATAGTATTTACATCTTTCATTCCTGTTTGGCTTAAAAAAGCACTCCAGTTTACAAATGGTGTCATTTTTTGAAGCTCAGAAATAGATGTTGGATTGTATTGTATTTTACTATCCCGACGTTCTACTCTATCTAACCTTGGTTTAGACATTGCAATTTCTAAATTTAGAATTCTATTTGCATCGTTCATTGCCATTTCTGGACTTTCACCTAAAAACTGTAGCATTCTTGCTACGTGTAGTTTGTATTTCTCTCTTTTTTCTTTAGAATCTTTATCGTCAGAATTGTAGTAATCCTTATCTGGTAAACCTAAGCTTCCCGGATATAAACTTACTGCATTTACATTACTATTTTTTTCGTCGGCACCAACTCCAATACCTATAAATCCTATTCCGCCAATTGGTTCCATATCTGCCAATAATTTTTGTAACTCTTTTAAATTGGTTACAGCATTTATTTTTGCTAGATAGGGTTTTAAAGGATTAATTCCTTGCTTGTTTCTTCCAACAGTATCCATTACCGCTTTATACATGCTAATGGCTTTTCCTTGATCTGTTTTAGAATTGTATTTAGGGTTTTTAATTGCATCTGCCAAAATTTCAAGAGCATCTTTGTCTGTATTTTGGCGTAGTTCATCAAAACTTCCCCAACGGGTTTTGTCTGCAGGAATTTGTGTGTTTTTGTTCCAAGTTCCGTTTACGAAATTAAAAAAATCATCTTGCGGACGAACCGATTTATCCATCAAGTCTAAATTGATTCCTGGGTTTTTTTGTTGCGCATTCAAAGATGTAAGCGAAAATAACCCTAAGGCTACTAATCCTAATCTGTACGTTTTAATATTATTCATTTATTTTAATTTTTAAGTATTCTTTTGGTTATAATGTTAGTCTCTGATTTTATTTTTACAAAATACATTCCAGTTGCAACATCGTTCAAATTAATTTCTATTTGCGAATTACCATAAATCAAACTGTTAGATGGTTTGATTTTTTTTCCAGAAATATCATAAATTTCAACTAAATCTATTGAAGTATTTCTGGTAGAAACGGT
Source organism: Flavobacterium sp. (assembly GCA_047636155.1). Lineage (GTDB taxonomy): Bacteria > Bacteroidota > Bacteroidia > Flavobacteriales > Flavobacteriaceae > Flavobacterium. The sequence continues at coordinate 53,488 of JBLIJW010000002.1, forward strand.
AAACATACCTTTTGTTGGATTAGGAAAAACTGCTATAGTATTTTCTTCAAAACTAGTATTAGATAAAGACGTACCAGAAATAACAAAATTATCTACTATTGCGCCTTCTTGATTTGCAGATTCATCCGATTGGAAAACAATTCTAAAAATAATATTGCTTTCTTGATTTAAAGAAGATAGAGAATAAAAATAATCTTTAGCAGCAAAATCTGTTCCTGTCCATTGTGAACCAACGCAATTGTTACAGTCATTTCCTGTTGTGTTAGGCGTTCGATTACTGTTATACCAGTTAGCAGTTGGCACACCTAAAACTTGCCAAGATTGTCCGAAATTAGTAGAATATTCTACATAAATAATATCCCAATTTAGCTCTAAATCAAAAGCCATTTTGAAACGAATTTCTGGATTGGATATTGTGGTTAAGTTATAACATTGAGATACTAAATACGATTTTTTTAAGTCGGCATAATTTCCTGCTAATGAAGGCGTGAACACGTTATTTGTGCCCGAATTTAAACTTCCCGTAGTTCTAATTCCACGTTGCCAAGTAGAAGACGCGCTACCTTCATCATAAGACAATAAAGCATCTGTAGGATTTTCAAAGGTATTGACCACATTTACAGTTCCGCTATCATTTAAATAAAAATCTGTCGAACCCAAATTATTATCGCTATAAGCATCATTTGGAGTTATTGCAGAAACAATCAATTTATAAACTCCTTTTGGTAGCGTTAGTGTTGGTAAATCAATTATTTGCGTTTGTGCTGGTGCAATGTTTCCGTTAAAGGTAAAATTATTTGCTGTTCCGTTTACAGTGTAAGTAATATTTACTTGACTTACCGAGTTTAAACCACTGTTTTTTACAGAAACTTGGGGAATTACGCTATTAGAACAATTTACATTAACACTAGTAGGATTTGTAATTGCAATTAATTTTACATCTGTATTAGGAACTTGTAACGGAATGGAGGTAATCCAAATTCCGCGTCCATAAGTAGCAGCAACTAACTTTTCGTCTTCCAGATTTATTTCTAAATCGGTTACAGAAACGTTTGGTAAATTGGTGTCAAAAGCTTCCCATTGCGCCATACTATCATCTCTATAAAAAACACCTAAACTTGTTCCTAAATATAAAGGATTGTTAGAATTTCTTGCTTGATGGATAATAATATTCTTCCCAATATTTGGCAATCCTTCAGAAAAAGAAGTAAACGTTGTACCGCCATTATCTGATTTTAGGGCCAAACCGAATGTTCCAGACGTGGTTAAATAAATCTTAGAGCTATCTGTAGAATGTACTGCAATAGAAGTAATGTTAGAAGATGCATTAAAAGAATTAACAAAAGTTAAACCGCCGTCAATACTTTTATAAAGGGCACTATTATTTGCAACATAAATAATATTATCATTATTTTTATCGATAGTTATTAATTCCAAATTTCCTGTACCTAATGGTGTTGTATTTTGTAGCGTCCATATATTATTGACTAATTTGTAAACATTGTTATAACCTGCATACAAAACTCCTTGTGAATTAGAAACCAATGGCGTAACCCAGTTTCCAGAAATTCCGTTTGGCGAACTAATCCCATTTGCTAAAGAATTTCCTGCATTTGTACTAACATAAAGCGACGTTCCGTTTTGGATAAAACCATAGTATAAATTACTGTTGTTTGGATCAATTGCTGTATCCATTCCGTCTGCACCATAATAATTTTTCCATTGCGAATTGCTGTAAGCATGACCACCATTATCTTGCAAACCACCTACCATTTTATAAGCTGATTGTTTGGAAACTGCAATTTTATAAAATTGACTAATTTGTGCCGAAGCAGTAATGTCTGTAAATGAATTGGCATTATTATCTGAAACATAAACACCACCATCTGAACCGCAATAGAGTTTAGAACCAAAGAATTTTAAATAATGTATGTCGGCATGTGTGTACTTTGCATTAAATGGTTGGTTCCAATTATTTACTTTAGTTGCAGATGTACCACCATTAACAGATTTCCAAACATTTAAACAACCCGTATACAATTCTTCGGCATTAGTTGGAGAAACAGCTAATGCCAAATCATACCAAGCTTGTGTAGAACCATCAAATACATCTGTAGTCATAAATGTTTTGGTAAAACTTGCACCACCATCTACAGATTTGTAAATTCCTTGAAATGTTCTGTTAGTTCTTGCAGATAAAATATAAACGTAATCTGGGTTTGCTGCAGTTACATCTAGCAATAATCTTGCAGATGCAGTTGGTAAACCCGATAGTCCTATTATAAAAGAAGTTCCAGCATCTATAGACTTATAAAAACGGTTGTTAGAAACTGCATAAATAGTATTGAAATCATTTGGTTTAAGACGAATTCGACCTTGCGCAAAATTTCCAGAAATCGAAAGTTGCCAAGTTGCACCGGCATCTGTAGTTTTATAAATCCCGTCAGAAGTAGCAACCCATAACATATTTGCATCGTTAGGATTTATTAAAATATCTCCAGATCTTTTGGTTGTTGTTGTAAAGGTTAAGCCAGTTGTTTGCCAACTTGCGCCGCCATCAATAGATTTTAAAACTCCAATAGAATAGGTATCATTTGCATCTGCATCACCAGTAGCAATATATATTGTGTTACTATTTGTTGGACTAACTGCAATACCAGAAACGCCAATTTGCGGCAGATTATCTGCTAAAGGAATCCAATTTTGTCCCGCAGTTGTTGATTTCCAAATTCCGCCGGCAGGCGAACCAATATAAATAGTATTACTACTATTAGGATCAACATAAACCACATTAACACGACCTTGACCAGACGACCAAGAACCAGTGTTAGTGTGTGTACTTGGTCCTAGTGGTTGCCAATTACTTATAGGTAATGAAGAGGCGGCTTGTTTATTAGTATTTTTGTAATTTAATGCTTGCCACATTTCTACAGGATTGATTAAATATCCTTGTGCATCGGTTTTATTTCTCCAATGATTTTCCCAACGCATAAATGGTTTATATCCGCTACCTTTTTTAGATTTGTCTTTATCCTTCCAATATGCTTCAAAAGAGTTGGTTAATTGATCTATCGTCAACTCAGTACCTTTGGCATTTGGCACGGTTTCAACCCATGGAGCAAGCGGATTGTATTGGGCAAAAGCTAACATATTACATAGTAAAAATGATAGAGATAAAGCTTTTTTCATATAGTATATTTTTTCAAATATAGATAAATCAGCAAATATTACCATGTATTTAACAAAGGTTCGTCAAATTAAATTATCAGGTTTTGTATTTTTGTAAAAAAAATGTTCGAAATATTCAAAAAATACAAGCTTTTTCTAGGCTTTTTCTTAGTATTTTCAATAATTACGGTTTTTGCATTTTATACGGTTTTAAAACCAAAAAAATCACTTCCTATTTATAGTCCAGCAATTGTAAATCCAGAATTGGTTGATTCTACCATGCAATATGTTGCTAAAAATCACACCATTGCAAATTTTTCTTTTACCAACCAAAACGGAGAAACAATTACACAAAAAGACTACGCAGGTAAAATATATGTAGCCGATTTTTTCTTTACAACGTGTCCGACAATTTGTCCCAAAATGACAGATAATTTAGTTTGGTTACAAAATAAATTATTAAACAATCCTAAAGTACTTTTTTTATCTCATTCTGTTACTCCAGAAATAGATAGCGTTGCTGTTCTCAAAAAATATGCTTTAAAAAAGGGAGTTGTAGACAGTAAATGGAACTTAGTAACTGGCGATAAAAAAGACATTTACTACATAGCAAGAAAATCTTATTTAGCTGTGAAAACCGGAAGTGAAAAAGAAATGTATGACATGGTGCATACAGAAAATTTTGTTTTGGTAGACAGCAAACGTCGCATTCGTGGATTTTATGATGGAACTAATTTAGACCAACCTACCAAAGATGGTGTTAAAAATGTAACCCAATTACTTGAAGATATTTTGTGGCTGTCTGAAAATGATTCGAATTAGAATTTAAAATTCTTCATATTAAATTCACTTTAACATCTTTTTTATATACAAATATTTACCTTTGTATTTTAATTCAATCTAAATAAATGCAGATTAATCTATCTCAATTAAAAATAGGACAAAAGGCAATCGTATCTGATATTAATTTGGACGAAATACCTTTAAAGTTGCTAGAAATGGGATGTTTGCCAGGAAATTTAGTCGAATTAGTGCAAATTGCGCCTTTTGGCGATCCACTTTATTTTATTTTTAATGATTCGCACGTTGCCATCCGAAAGGAAACAGCGATGCAAATTGAAGTTTTAGTGGAAAATACGATTCTATAAAATGTCTCAAAATATAAAAGTTGCTTTAATAGGAAATCCGAATACGGGTAAAACCTCTGTTTTTAATCACTTAACAGGTATGCGCCAACAAGTTGGTAATTATCCTGGAATTACGGTAGAAAAAAAAGTAGGGATTTGCAAACTTTCTAACCATACAAAAGCTACCATACTAGATTTGCCGGGAACATATAGCTTAAACGCAAGTTCTATTGATGAAAATGTAGTAATTGAATTATTGTTAAATCGAAAAGATCCTAATTTTCCCGATGTTGCCGTTGTAGTTACAGAAGTCGAGAATTTAAAACGAAATTTGCTGCTTTTTACCCAAATTAAAGATTTAGAAATTCCCACGATTCTGGTTATCAATATGAGCGACAGAATGCAAAAAAAAGGTATTGATTTAAACTTACCCTATCTTGAAAAACAGTTTAAAACAAAAATTGCATTAGTTAGTTCTCGTAAAAATTTAGGAATAGAAAGCCTTAAAAATTTAATCGAACATTACCAAGAACTTTCAACCGAACCATGTTTAAACGCATCTAGCATTGATCCTGATTATTTTGATAAACTTCGTAAAGCGTTTCCAAACCAACTTTTATACAAACTTTGGTTAGTAATTACTCAGGATGTAAATTTTTTGAATTTAGAACGTAATGAAATTGCTAATAATTTTACAAAATCTAAAAGCGATTTAAAACGATTACAACAAAAAGAAACAGTAAAAAGATACCAATTTATTAATGATACTTTAAAAGTAGGACAAATAATTGACGCCAGTAAAGCAACCGATTTTAGAGCTAAAGCAGACCGAATAATTACCCATAAGGTTTTTGGTTATGTTATTTTCTTTGGGATTTTATTGGTGATTTTTCAATTTTTATTTGATTGGTCTAGCATTCCTATGGATTTTATTGATGCTACGTTTTCCGATTTAGCTTCGTATACCAAAGCAAATTTACCCGATGGCGAATTTACCAATTTACTATCAGAAGGAATTATTCCGGGAATTGGCGGAATCGTAATATTTGTACCCCAAATTGCCTTTTTATTTTTGTTTATTTCCTTATTAGAAGAAAGTGGCTACATGAGTCGCGTTGTTTTTTTGATGGATAAAATTATGCGTAAATATGGGCTTTCTGGTAAAAGTATTGTACCCCTAATTTCTGGTACAGCTTGTGCAATTCCTGCAATTATGAGCGCAAGAAATATTGAAAATTGGAAAGAACGATTGATTACTATTTTAGTCACTCCGTTCACAACCTGTTCTGCAAGATTACCAGTTTATGCTATTATAATTGCGTTGATAATTCCGAATAAAAAGATTTTTGGCTTTTTTAGTTTACAAGGATTAACTCTAATGCTGCTTTATTTATTGGGCTTTTTCATGGCAATTGTAGCAGCAGTAATTTTGAATAAAGTACTAAAGTTTAAAACCAAATCTTATTTTGTGGTAGAAATGCCAAGTTATAAAGTGCCATTACTAAAAAATGTTGCTATTAATGTTTTAGAAAAAACCAAAGCATTTTTATTTGGTGCCGGAAAAATAATTCTCGCTATCTCTATAATTCTATGGTTTTTGGGTTCGCACGGACCAAATAAACAATTTAATAATGCCCAAGAAATTGTAAAAACTAAAATTATTGCCGATAAAAAAGTAGTTAGTGAAGAAGATATTCCGCTTTTGGTATCCGAACAAAAATTAGAACATTCGTACATTGGATACATAGGCAAATCTATTGAACCTGTTTTAAAACCTTTGGGTTATGATTGGAAAATTGGTATTGCCGTTGTAACTTCCTTTGCTGCTCGAGAAGTTTTTGTAGCAACTTTAGCCACCATTTATAGTGTAGGAAATAGTGAAGATGAAACTACCATAAAATCAAAAATGGCAGCAGAAATTAAACCAGACGGAACAAAGGTTTTTAGTTTCGCTACCGGAATTTCCTTATTGTTATTTTATGCTTTTGCCATGCAATGTGTAAGTACTTTAGCAATTGTAAAAAAGGAAACCAACAGTTGGAAATGGCCAATAATTCAACTCGTTTTTATGAGTGGTTTTGCTTATTTAGTTGCATTATTGGCGTATCAATTTTTAAAATAAATAAGAAATTATGCAAGAAATTCTCGTTTATATTTGTGTTGCAGTCGCAGTTGGGTTTTTAATCAAAAAGTTTTTCTTAAAGAAAAAAAAGAAAACTAAAGGTAAAAATTGCGACACCGATTGCGGTTGCCATTAAATCTGCATTTTTAATTTATATTTTTTGGTTTAAAAATCCAGTCCTATTTCTAATTTATTTTAGTAACATTAAATTAGATGTCCTATTTTAAATAAGTAACTTCTAAATAATATTCTTTCAATTTAGTTTCCTTTCCTTCTAAAGGATATGGCTTTAAAGAAACGTCTTGAATGTTTTCATAACCAGTTGCCTTTTCAAAATCTGAAATATAAACTTGCTTATTTTTAGCACCTAAATTTACAGTTTCTTGACTTATTAATTTTTTATTATCAAAAACAAATACGGTAACAATTGCTTCGCCTGCCTGAATGCATTGCGCGCCTTGCGGACAACGATTGTCAGAAACTATGGCAACTAATTTTACTTGTTTACCTCTTTTACACGCTTCTGTTCCTTGTTTTATTTTGGCGGTTTTTACTTTTGCCGTTTGACTGTAAACCGAAAAACTTAAAACGATTAATACAAATACTATATATTTTTTCATAAAAGTAAAGTTACAACTTTTTTAAAAACAAGTTTAAAGCTACTTTATTAGAAATCACAATTGTTTTATTTGCTACTTCAATAGTTGTTGAATGATCAAAATCTTCTTTAGAAATAATTTTAATTTGCGAACCAAGTGCTATTTCTTGTTTGTCTAAATACTGCAAAAATTGCGGTGATGTGTCTTTTACGCCAACACATATTCCTGTTTCATTGGCTTTAAAATCAGATACTAATAATTTCTCAATTTTTGCAATTTTCCCTTTCGCATCAGGAATTGGATCGCCATGCGGATCTTCTGTAGGATTTCCTAAAAAAACATCCAACCTGTTTATTAAAGTTTCTGATTTTATGTGTTCTAATTCTTCCGCTATTTCGTGCACTTCATCCCAATTAAAATTCAATTTTTCTACCAAAAAAACTTCCCATAATCGGTGTTTCCTTACAATCATTTTTGCAGATAAACTCCCTTTTTCGGTTAATGAAACGCCTTGGTATTTTTTATAATATACTAGTTCTTTTTCTGCTAATTTTTTAAGCATATCGGTAACAGATGATGCTTTAGTTTCCATCTTTTCTGCAATTGCATTGGTACTAACTTCAGTTTTTTTTGCCGTTGTAAGATGATATATTGTTTTTAAATAATTTTCTTCGGATAATGTCATTTTTTATTAGATTTTGAGTTGTAAATAGGTGCTGGTGTAAAGATTTAAATTCTGAAAAAAAATCTAATTCTTTACAATCAATAACGGAACCGAAATTTTATGTCGTAATTTATCTACCGTGGTTCCAAAAATAATATCTTTAAAACCAGTATGGCCATGCGTTCCCATTACTAAAACATCAAAATCGCCTTCGTTTACTATTTTAGGAATTACAGAATGTGGTTTCCCAAAGCCAAGTTTTACAGCAATTATAAATCCTTTTTCTTCTAACATTATTTGGTATTCTGCTAGTAATTTTTCATCAATTGTGGTTTCGTGATCGTCGGTATTTTCACCATACATGATCGCTCCAACAGTTTCTACTACGTGAATTAAAGTATATTTTGCTTGCTTTCCGCCAAGTTCGAAAGCACTGTTTAACGCAATAGAATCTGCAGAAGAAAAATCGACAGAAATAGCAATATTTTTTTTACTTGCAATAACCTCATCCGAAAATTGCAACTTTAAATTGTGCGGAGAATGGTTTAGAATTTCTGTTTTAGATTTGTCAATAATTGGTTTGAATATGATATACAAAAGCAAAATTAAAAAGCAAAATGTTAGCGGAATTACCGTTAACCAAAGTATAATCGGATTATCTGAAGTTTCTAACCAACCTTGAATTTCATTATACACCAACTTGCCGTTTAAACCAACAATTATTAGGGCAATTATCCAAGAGGCAATTTGCATTGGTTTGCCGATATGAAAACCGTGCATTTTTGATTTATCTGACACAAAATGTATTAACGGAATGATAGCAAAACCAAGTTGCAAACTTAAAATAACTTGACTCAAAATTAGCATTTTCCCGGTTACGCCTTCGCCAAAAATGGTGATTACTATTACTGCAGGAATGATAGCAATTAATCTTGTAATTATTCGCCTAACCCAAGGTTGAATTCTTAAATTAAGATATCCTTCCATAATAATTTGTCCGGCTAAAGTTCCTGTTATGGTTGAACTTTGTCCTGCGGCAATTAAGGCAACAGCAAATAAAATTGGCGCCCATTTTGTACCCAATAATGGTTCGAGTAATTTGTGCGCATCTTGAATTTCTGCAACCTCAAACATTCCGACTTTATAAAATGTGGCTGCCGCTAAAATTAAAATAGCAGCATTTACAAAAAAGGCTAAGTTTAATGCAATTGTCGAGTCGATGAAATTGTATTTTAATGCTTGTTTAATTCCGGCTTTAGATCTATCAAATTTTCTGGTTTGCACCAAGCTAGAATGTAAGTATAAATTATGCGGCATTACCGTTGCTCCAATAATTCCAATGGCTATATATAAAGCGCTTTCTGATGGCATACTCGGAATTAATCCTTGAAAAACTTTTGCTATTTCTGGTTCTGCAAATATCATTTCAAAAATAAAAGAAAATCCAATTATAGCAACTAAGGCAATAATAAAGGCTTCCATTTTTCGCATTCCTTTGTTGATTAAAAACAACAATAAAAACGTGTCCAAAACCGTAATCATTACTCCGTTGATTAAAGAAATATCAAACAAAAGATTTAAACCAATTGCCATACCCAAAACCTCAGCTAAATCACAAGCAGCAATGGCAATTTCTGCCAGAAAGTATAAAATATAATTTATAAAAGGCGAATACGTTTCTCTCGATGCTTGCGCCAAATCACGTTGGGTAACAATCCCTAATCTGGCGCTTAAACTTTGTAAAAGCAACGCCATAATGTTACTCATCAGTAAAACCCAAAGCAACGAATAACCAAATTGACTTCCGCCAGCTAAATCGGTTGCCCAATTTCCTGGATCCATATATCCGACAGAAATTAAATAGGCCGGACCAAAAAAAGCGAGAATTTTTCTGAATGTAGAAGTTTTATCTTGGGTTGCAACCGATTCGTGTACTTCTTCTAAAGATTTACCCATCTATAATTAAAATTTTATCAAATATATAAATTTTAATTTGTGTAGCAGAATATATTTTTTAGATTTGTCTAAAATATAATTTAGCCAAAAATGAAAATAGTTAATTTACTAGCGTTTCTTTTAGCTTTTACTTTGGGATTTTCTCAAACCGGAAAAATATCTGGACGTATAACTTATAATAAACAGCCTTTAGATTTTATAAAAGTTGTTTTAAATAACGGTTCGCAAACTACCAAGACTAATAAAAATGGTTTTTATGAGTTTAAAAATTTGACGTTTGGAAAATATACCGTAACCGCTTCAAACAGTTTTTACCAAACATCCGAAAAAGTAATTGAAGTAAATTCAGATTCCAATGTTACCTTAAATTTCGAATTGATAGAATTTCAAAACAATTTAGATGTTGTAGTAGTAACCGGAACCAAAACCGGAAAACGAAAAACCCAAAGTCCGGTTATTGTAAACGTTTTAGATAGTAAAACTCTCGATAATTTACAGGTTTGTAATTTGTCCGAAGGATTAAAATTTCAACCCGGATTGCGAGTAGAAACCGATTGCCAAACTTGCAACTACCAACAATTGCGCATGAACGGATTGGCTGGTGGTTATTCGCAAATTTTAATAAACGGTCGACCAATATTTAGTCCGTTAATGGGTTTGTATGGTTTAGAACAGCTACCCGTAAACATGATTGACCGAATTGAAGTAGTTCGTGGCGGTGGTTCGTCACTTTATGGATCGAGCGCAATTGGTGGAACAGTTAACGTGATTACCAAAATTCCGAAACGCGATTCGTTTGAACTAAATTCATTTTATCAAAATATTGATGGAAAAACTAACGACTATTTAATAAACGGAAATGCATCTTTTGTTTCTGAAAATAAGGATGCTGGAATTTCTTTGTTTATGACGCATAGAGAACGTGATTTTTTTGATGCAAACGGGGACAATTTTTCTGAAATTCCTAAAATAGAAAACAATTCAATAGGTGCAAACCTTTTTTTCAAACCAGCAGATAATCAAAAATTAGAAGTAAGTATTAGTAATTTAAACGAATATAGATTTGGAGGCGAAATGGTGGACAAACCAGCTTATTTAACCCAACAATCAGAAGAAAGAAAGCATAAAATTTGGTTAGGAAGTTTGGATTATCAATATAATTTTAACGACCAAAAATCTTCATTGATTACTTACGCAGCTCTTCAGAATACAGACAGAACTCATTACACCGGAATTTTGCCAGAAGAACAACCAGAACTTCAAAATCATTTAGAAAATCCGCCTTACGGAATTTCAGATAATCAGACATTGCAAGCGGGTTTTCAGTTTAATTACAGATTAGATAATTTCTCAAAAGGTTCTAATGTAATAACAATAGGGTCAGAATATATTTCGGATAAAATTTTTGATGAAATAAAATCCTATAATTATTTAGTAAATCAACATACCAAAGATTGGGGAACATTTTTACAAAGCGATTGGGAAATTACATCTAGTTTAAATTTACTTTCTGGAGTTCGGAT
>JBLIJW010000003.1:0-50866 GCA_047636155.1 Flavobacterium sp.
TAAAATCTCCCAGAAATGGGAGATTTTTTTTTGGCATGTTATTTGAATTATTTTATTTATATTTGTAATAACCTATATAATGCCATGAAGAAAAACTACTTTTATACTATTATTTTATTTTTTACTTTCGGATTTTTATCTTCCTTTGCTCAAGACACAAAATCGGTGGGAAGAACAGGTGACGATGGTTTAAGTTTTTATCCAAATCCTGTAAGCAACGGAAAAATTTATATTACTTCTAAATCTATGGAAGATAAAGAAGTAGTTATTTTTGACGTCTTGGGTAAAAAAGTACTTCAAACTATAGTAACCTCCAAAGAACTTAACGTAAGCAATCTATCTCCAGGTGTTTACATCATCAAAATTAAAGAAAACGACATTACAGCAACCAGAAAGCTGATTGTTAAATAGTTATTCTTTAATTAATTTAACCATTATTTTACACTCATAATTTTTTGTTAGACAAATTGTAATTATATTTGTAACATAATTTAAAACTATAATTATGAAAAAACTTTACACTTTATTATTCTTATCACTTGGTTTCTTATCACTTGGACAAATTAATGATAGTTTCACAGGAACTGGATTTTTAACAGCTAACGACTGGTCAAATCATAGTGGTTTGACTAATCAATTATCTATCACAACAGGTTCTATTCCTTATGCCGGAATAACTTCAACAGGAAATAAAGTATCTTTTGTTCAAGGAAACACTGAAGATGTTCACAAACTTTTACCAGTGGCAATTACTGGCACAGTATATTATTCTGTTGTTGTTAATATGCCTTCTATTAGCGGATTATCAACATCTGCTTCTGGGGAATATTCAGTTTCATTAGGTTCAGGTCCTTCTACAGCGACAAGCGCAGGTAGTTTAGTTGGTAGAATATATTACAAAGTGGGTGTCGCTCCAGATACGTTTAACATTGGTATCTTAAATGGAAGTGGAGGAACAGCTGCTCCAACTTTTGTTACTAACGATTATCCAGTAAACGTTCCTTTGTTTTTAGTTGTTAAATACTCTATAGCAACTAATACTGCAAGTTTGTTTGTTCAACCAGCATTTAATGGCACTGAGCCAACTACCCCAACTGTATCAAATAATACTGGTACAACAGCTGCACCTGCACAAGTAGCAAATATTGCTTTGAGACAAGCTGGAACTACTTCTGGAACAGGAAATATTGAATACGATGATATTAAGGTATCAGATAACTGGTCTTATGTTACTACTTCAACTTTATCAGTTAAACAAAACGATATCGCTGGTTTAAGCATTTTCCCAAATCCTGTTACAAACGGAACTTTAAACATCAATTCTGATGCAAATGCAGAAAGAAATGTAGTATTGTTTGACGTATTAGGTAAAAAAGTATTAAGCGTTACAACTTCTAATAACACTATTAACGTAGGAAATCTTAACGCTGGTGTTTACATCGTTAAAATTACAGAAGAAGGAAAAACGGCAACAAGAAAATTAGTTATCAGATAATTAATTTAAAATACAATTTCAAAGCTCCAATTAACGTTGGAGCTTTTTTATTTTTAGTACTTTTGCAAAAAAACTTTGATTTCTTTTTCTGATATATTTTCGATTTCTTCCTCCAAACAGTTTGAAAAAATTGCTTTAAAGGTTTTTCGTTTCCAATACGAAAATAATTTAGTGTATCGCCAGTTTTGTGATTTTTTAAAAGTAAATAAAGGCCAAATAAAATCGATCTCTCAAATTCCGTTTTTGCCAATTCAATTTTTTAAATCGCACGAGGTTTTAAGTTCTAATCAAGAAATTCAAGAAACCTTCACAAGTAGCGGAACTACCGGAAAGATTACTAGTAAACATTTAGTAACCGATGTTTCTTTGTACGAACAGAGTTATTTGCAAGCATTTTCACAATTTTACGGTAACATTCAAGATTATACTTTATTGGCATTGCTTCCGTCGTATCTAGACCGCAAAGGTTCGTCTTTAATTTATATGGTGAATGATTTAATTAAAAAATCAGAAAATGGCGATAGTGGCTTTTATTTGCATAATTATGGCGAATTAATATCTAAATTAAAACAATTAGATAATTCGGGTAAAAATGTTTTATTAATCGGAGTTACCTATGCATTATTAGATTTAATTGAAAAAGAAAATTTTCAGTTACAAAATACCATTATAATGGAAACCGGCGGAATGAAAGGTAAACGCAAAGAAATGATTCGAGAAGAATTACATCAAATTTTAACCAATGGTTTTGGTGTTTCTGCCATTCATTCTGAATATGGAATGACCGAATTACTGTCGCAAGCCTATTCTTTAGGTGATGGAATTTTTGAATGTCCTAATTGGATGCAAGTTCTTATTCGCGATACAGAAGATGCCGTTTCTTATATTCCTAACGGAAAAACTGGAGGAATAAATATCATCGATTTAGCCAATATTAACTCGTGTTCGTTTATTGCAACGCAAGATTTAGGAAAAAAATATTCCGATGGTACTTTTGAAGTTTTAGGACGATTCGATAATTCGGATATCCGAGGTTGTAATTTAATGGTGTTGTAAAATAATTCTTCAGAATATGCGCTATTTATTATTCTTAACCTTTTTGTTTTCCAATGTTTTCTTTGCTCAAAATCCTTTACTTATTACTGTTACGTCTGCAAAGGCAAGCGATTCTGAAAACGGGTACCGAGAATTTGATATTACATATACCTTTGAAAATACTACAGAAAAACCGATTACCTTTATCAATTGCAACCATCCAATAGGTTTAAATTACCCAGATGTTACTAAATTAAATGGGGAATTATTGCTTTACGAAAATGGAAGATTAGAACCTTTTAATCCCATAGAAAACTCTAATAAATATGTACGACGATCTGTTTATTTAAAATCAAATTTAACAGAAGCGGAAATTAAAGCAATGTCAGAAAAATACCTAAGTGATTTTCAAAAAGATAGTCTTTGGAGAAGAAAAGAACGCGAACGAGTTCTTAAAATAAATGATTTTGAATATGTAAAAAGTGCCGTTGTAACTTTAAAACCAAAGGAAATTAAAACATTTCACCAAAATTTTTCTTGGACGAAACAACGGTATTTTAAAACAGAGAATCTAGAATTTTATTTTGATGATTCTGATAAGTACACTTGTCGATTGAATTTCACTTTCCTTAAAGAGGAATTTAAATATTTTTTCCCGGAAGAAGAATATAAAATCTATGACAAAGATTCCTATTTTTTAAAAGGCGATTACCAATCTAATGAATTTGCCATTCGTTTTTTAGACTGATAATCGAGTCCGTTTTTACTAAAACTTAAACCACTCGAACTACAAAGTAATTCTTCTTTCCGCTTTGTAACAATACAAATTGGTTGTTAATTAAGTCGGTGATAGTTAAATTAAAATTTTCTGTTACTTTAGTTTTATTTACAGAAATACTGTTGGCTTGCAAAGCACGACGCGCTTCTCCGTTAGATTTCATAAAACCAGTTTTTTCATTCAAAACCGAAATAATATCCAAGCCATTTTCTAATTCTGTTCTTGCAATTTCTGCCTGCGGAACGCCAGTAAAAACCTCTAAAAACGTTTCGCCATCCAAAGATTTTAAATCGTCGGCAGTAGCATTTCCAAACAAAATAGCCGAAGCTTTGATCGCTTTTTCTAAAGCTTCTTCGCCATGTACAAACGTGGTAACTTCTTGCGCCAAACGTTTTTGTAACACTCGCAAATGTGGCATTTCTTTGTGTTCTTCAATCAAAGCATCAATCGTTTTCTTATCTAAAAAAGTAAAAATTTTGATATATTTTTCGGCATCAACATCCGTGGTATTTAACCAGAATTGATAAAACGAATATCCAGAAGTTTTATCGGCAGTAAGCCAAACATTTCCGCCTTCACTTTTCCCGAATTTTGAACCATCCGCTTTTGTAATTAATGGGCAAGTCAACGCAAAAGCTTTCGTTCTTTCTTCATTATCAACATTCATTCTACGAACCAATTCTGTACCAGTCGTAATATTTCCCCATTGGTCGCTTCCGCCCATTTGTAAAAGGCAGTTGTATTCTTTATTCAAATGATAAAAATCGTATCCTTGAATTAATTGGTAGGTAAATTCAGTAAAGCTCATTCCTTCTCCAGCATCGCCAGAAAGTCTTTTTTTAACCGAATCCTTTGCCATCATATAGTTAACCGTAATACGTTTACCAACATCTCGAGCAAAATTTATGAACGAAAAATCTTTCATCCAATCGTAGTTATTCACTAAAATCGGAGCGTTTGCATCTGTAGCATCAAAATCTAGAAACCGAGAAAGAACGGTCTTTATTCCTGCAACATTTTTATCTAAAGTTGCTTCGTCAAGCAAATTTCTTTCGTCGCTTTTGCCAGAAGGATCGCCAATCATTCCCGTTGCACCACCAACCAAAGCAATTGGTCTGTGTCCGAAATTTCGCAAATGTTTTAGTAAAATAATCGGGACTAAACTACCAATATGTAACGAATCGCTCGTTGGATCAAAACCAATATAAACTGTTGTCGCTTCTTTAATTAATTGTTCTTCTGTACCAGGCATTGCATCATGAACCAAACCGCGCCATTGCAATTCTGCGAGTAAATTTTCCATTATAAATTGTCATTTGTCGCAAAGATAGTAATTAGTATTTAGTGATTAGTAACTAGTGATTAGTAAAAAATAACTAATCTGTACTTTAAAACGGTTTCATTTTTAGAAGCATGAATTTTTGGCCTTTTCAATACATGTAATTCCTGCTTTTCGTTATAATCTGCCGCAAAAGCGCCAGGATTTTCTCTTCAATCAGGGCTAGTAATAATTATAGTTTTAAAAATATTAAGACCTAAAACCCTCATTTCTATATTCGTACCATATTGTCAAAAAACCGTATCTTTACTTTATGATTTTAATTACAGGCGCAACCGGATTAGTTGGTTCACATTTAGCACTACAATTATTGCAAACAAACCCAATACCAATTCGGGCAATGTATCGCAATTCTCAATCCATAAATAAAACAAAAGCACTCTTTACAACCCAAAATAAAGCCGAATTATTCGAACTAATTATTTGGGTAGAAGCAGATATTTCCGATGTTCCATCTTTAGAAATCGCTTTTGAAAATATAGAATATGTATACCATTGTGCCGCTTTAATTTCTTTTGATCCCAACGATGAAAAAGCCTTACGAAAAGTAAATATAGAAGGAACAGCAAATATTGTAAACTTTTGTATTGATAAAAAAGTAAAAAAATTAGTGCATGTTTCGTCTATTGCTGCATTAGGTGATTTGGCTATCGACGAAAAAGAAATTACAGAAAAAACCGAATGGAATCCAGAAAAATTGCACAGCGATTATGCTATTTCTAAATTTGGCGCAGAAATGGAAGTTTGGCGTGCGCAACAAGAAGGCGTTGCAACCGTAATCGTAAATCCTGGAGTAATTATTGGCGCAGGTTTTTGGCAATCGGGTAGTGGTTTACTTTTCACATCTATTAAAAAGGGTTTGTCCTTTTTTACAGCGGGTTCGTCCGGATTTATTTGTGTCACAGATGTTGTGAAAATTATGCAACAGCTGATGGAATTAGACGTCCAAAGCCAACGTTATATTTTAATTGCAGAAAATATTTCTTACCAAAAAGTGCTTACAAATATTGCACAAGAATTACAAGTTAAAAAGCCTTCAATTCAAGCACAAGGATGGTTATTAAATATTGCTTGGCGTTTGGATTGGCTTTTTTGTAAGCTAACAAAATCCAAAAGAAAAATATCCAGATATGGTGTGAATTCTTTGCTGAGTTCTGATTTTATATGCAACCAAAAACTTACTGATTTATTACAATTTGATTACCAATCTGTTAATAAATGTTTAAAAGAAGTAGCTGCTCAATTCCCGAAATAAAAAAACGCTTCCGATAAGAAGCGTTTTTTAGTTCAATATATTTTCAGTTTATTTTTGGGCCATAAATTTGCAATCGGCTTTTTTGCAACCTTTTTTTATGCATTCTTCTTTAGAGGTTGAGGTACATTGGCCATCAGCAGCACAACAAGAATCCACGACTGCAACTGCAGATGTCTTTACGTTCATGTATTCGCAAGTTTTGCTAGTGCAACCTTTGGCTTCACATTCTTCTTTGCTCATCGAAACGCATTTTTCTGAAACGGAACAACAAGACATGGTCATATTATTTGCGCTGGTATTTGCATTTTCACCTCCTAAAATTGGAGCAATTACTAATCCAATTAAACAAGTTAGTTTTATTAAAATATTCATAGATGGTCCAGAAGTATCTTTAAACGGATCACCAACTGTATCACCAGTTACCGCAGCTTTGTGTGCATCAGAACCTTTATAAGTCATTTCGCCATTAATTATAACTCCAGCTTCAAATGATTTTTTTGCATTGTCCCAAGCTCCACCAGCATTGTTTTGAAAAACTGCCCAGAGTACACCAGAAACAGTAACTCCAGCCATGTAACCACCAAGCATTTCTGCAATTATTTGGTTATTATCTCGGTAAACTAATTTTCCTAATAACACAATAGCTATCGGAAAACCAATAGTTAAAATTCCTGGCAACATCATTTCGCGTAAAGCAGCTTTAGTAGAAATTTCGACACATTTACCATATTCTGGTTTTCCTGTTCCTTCCATAATTCCCGGAATTTCCTTGAATTGACGACGAACTTCATATACCATATCCATTGCCGCTTTTCCTACAGAATTCATTGCTAATGCGGAAAACACAACAGGAATCATTCCTCCTATGAACAACATCGCTAAAACAGGTGCTTTAAAAATATTAATTCCGTCAATTCCTGTAAAAGTTACATAAGCAGCAAATAATGCTAAAGATGTTAAAGCTGCCGAAGCAATTGCAAAACCTTTTCCAGTGGCTGCCGTTGTGTTTCCAACAGAATCTAAAATATCGGTACGAGTACGAACTTCTTTAGGTAATTCGCTCATTTCTGCAATTCCACCAGCATTATCAGAAATTGGTCCGAAAGCATCAATTGCTAATTGCATTGCTGTTGTTGCCATCATTGCAGATGCTGCTAATGCAACACCATAAAATCCTGCTAAAGCATAAGTAGTCCAAATTGCAGCAGCAAATAAAATTACTGTTGGAAAAGTAGAAATCATTCCGGTTGCTAAACCTGCAATGACGTTTGTTCCTGCACCAGTAGAAGATTT
The DNA here is from genome assembly GCA_047636155.1 of Flavobacterium sp. GTDB lineage: Bacteria > Bacteroidota > Bacteroidia > Flavobacteriales > Flavobacteriaceae > Flavobacterium. Next base: position 7,196 of record JBLIJW010000003.1, read on the forward strand.
TTGTACAATCGCCATAACTGGTTTTGTTCCCAAACCTGTGTAATATTCGGTTACCGATGAAATTGCTCCACCAACAAATAAACCAATTAAGGATGCATAAAAAACACGCATCGAAGAAATATCTTGTAAACCTTCACCAAAGAAATTCATTTTCATGGTTTCTGGCAACATGTATTGAATTAGAAAATAACAAGCAACAGCAGTTAATAAAATAGAAAGCCAGTTTCCATAGTTTAAAGCTTTTTGAACTTGTGCTTCTTTTGCATCATCAGATGAAATTTTAACAACCATAGTTCCTATAATAGAAAATAAAATTCCGAAACCAGCAATGGTCATTGGTAATAATATTGGTCCGATTCCGCCAAAAGCGTCGGCAATATTTCCTCCCATATCTTTAATAACATAATTTCCTAAAACCATTGCAGCTAAAACGGTTGCAACATAAGAACCAAATAAATCGGCACCCATTCCGGCAACGTCACCAACATTATCCCCAACATTGTCAGCAATTGTAGCAGGATTTCTAGGATCATCTTCTGGAATTCCGGCTTCTATTTTACCAACTAAATCGGCACCAACATCTGCAGCTTTAGTATAAATTCCGCCACCAACTCTAGCAAATAGAGCAATAGATTCGGCACCAAGAGAAAATCCTGCCAAAGTTTCTAAAATTATGGTCATGTCTTCGGTGTTTGTCCAGGTACCTTTCATGAAAATCTGAAACAGAATAATAAAGAATCCGGTTAAACCCAAAACAGCTAAACCAGCAACTCCTAATCCCATTACTGTTCCGCCGCCAAAAGAAACTTTAAGTGCTTGTGGCAAACTTGTTCTTGCGGCTTGAGTGGTTCTAACGTTTGTTTTTGTTGCAATTTTCATTCCCATATTTCCTGCCAAAGCAGAGAAAAAGGCTCCGAAAATGAAGGCAACTACAATTAACAAATGAGTTTTAACACCAGGAATAAAAGTGATTCCGGCTAATACTAAACTTGCGGCAACCACAAAAATTGCCAATAATCGGTATTCTGCTTTTAAAAATGCCAACGCACCTTCGTAAATATAATTTGAAATTTCTTTCATTTTTCCGTCGCCAGCGTCTTGTTTCAATACCCAAGATCTTTTAACTGCCATAAAAAGCAGTCCAATAATTGCCATAACAATTGGCACATAAATCATAAATGAATCCATAAAATTAGTTTGGTAATTTGTTAATATTTTGTAAATGTAACGAAAGCAAGATAAATAAAAAAGCAATATTCGTTTGGGAATATTGCTTTTTTATTATAATATGAAATAATTTATTATTTAATGCTAAATAAACCTTCTGGTTTGTTTTCTATTGCGTCAAATCGGTTGATACAAGCTTCTAAAATAGAGTAAGCTTCATTCACATCTCCCCAACCTTCAACATCTACTTTTTTGTTTTCTAAATCTTTGTATACTTGAAAAAAGTGTTCAATTTCTTTTAATAAATGCGGATTCATATCGGATAAATCTTCCAATTTATTCCAAATAGGATCCGAAACGGGAACGCAAATTACCTTTTCGTCAGGACCTTTTTCGTCTGCCATGTGAAAAACTCCAATTGGCTTAACTTGCATTACGCAACCAGGAAATGTTGGCTCTGTTACTAAAACTAATACATCTAAAGGATCGCCATCTAATGCTAAGGTTTCTGGAATAAATCCGTAATCTGCTGGATACATCATGGAAGAAAATAACATTCTGTCGTAACGAATTTTCTTTAAATCGAAGTCGTATTCGTATTTGTTTCTACTTCCTTTTGGTATTTCGATTAAAACATCGAATGATTTTAATTTTGCTGCGGTCATTGTATCTTTACTTTATCTTTTTTTTCGGACTGCAAAAGTACAACAAGATTAGGGTTTTACAATGATTTGAGATTAAGAAATTGTGATTATTTTTTCTTTCGCTTTTCTAGGTAATGTTGCCATAATAAAAATGTCGCCATACTGCGAAAAGGTCTCCATTTTTGGGATAGGATTTCCATTTTTTTTAAATCCTGAATTTCGTATAATTCTTTAATAGTATTTCGAACTGCGATATCGCCAAGTGGAATAATATCGGGTAAACCAAGACAAAATTGCAGGTAAACATCGGTTGTCCAAACGCCAACACCTTTAATAGAAAGTAGTTGTTTTCTTATTTCGGATTCGGATAATTCCTGAAACACATGCAATTTTACCGAATTGTCTAAAATTTTAGCTGCTGCATCTTTTAAATACACAATTTTCTGTCGTGAAATTCCGCAATTGCGCAAAGTTTCTGGTGAAGCTTTAATAATCGAATTTGGATTTATCTGTACTAAATTATCTTGTAATTTTATAAAATGCGCTTTCGCGGAAGCGATTGAAACTTGTTGTTCGAGAATTATTTGAATTAAGGAAATAAAACCTTCTTCGCGTTTTGGTATTTCTGGAATTCCGTATTTTAAAACAATTTGTTTTAAAATAGGATCTTTTTGCGTTAGGAAAGAAACAGATTCATGCATGTTTGCAATTTATAAAATTGAATTTAAATAGCCGTGAAAAACCAAATCTTCTGTGGATTTAATTTTGGATAATGCACCAGCTTTCATTAAATATAAATCGGTAGAAATTTCGATTACATTTTTATAATTATGGTCGGTAATAATAATTCCTTTTTTCGCTTTGTTCTGCAAAATCAAAGTGTTTATTTTTTCAATTGCAACTGGCGAAAGTCCGTTATAAGGTTCGTCTAAAAGCGCAAATTTTTTATTGTTTTCTAATACCAACTTTATTTCGAGATAACGCAATTCGCCACCAGATAATTGGTTTATTTTGTTGTCAATAATAGAATTTATTAAATTATCCTCTAGAAAAGTCTGTATATTATTTTTATCAATACTTAATTGGATTGCTGTTTTTACCGAAAAATGTTTCGGGATAAAATTATCTTGACTTAGATAAGAAATATCTTGGCAAATTTTTGAATTCGTATTTTTTAGTAATTTATTTATGGTTATTCTTTTAAAGTCTGCAGAAATTAGACCAGAAACAATTTGTAATAATGTAGATTTTCCGCTGCCGTTTCGACCTAGAATTCCAATAATTTCTCCTGTTCTGCATTGCAAAAACACGTCGGAAAGAACCGATTTATGTCCGTAATTCTTCTGAATGCTATCTATTTCTAAAATATTACACATTTTCAAAAAGTCTAAACAGTGTGAAAAAAGAAATTCCGACTAAGATATTACATCCAAAGCTAAATAGAATTAAATATAATTTTGAAAGTCCGTTATTGCTGTAAAATAAATAATCCTTTTTATTCTGAAGTTCAAATATTCCGAGACTTAATAAAAATCCGACACCTATAAAATAATAAAACCCAGATTCGACATTAATTAGAATAGCGACTAAAAGACTGCACAGAAAATTGAAAAACGCAATACTTTTATAAAATTCTAAAAGGTTTTGTAATTTTCTCTTCATCGGTGTTTAAATGAACCATTTTCAATGTTGTCGTTATTTGATTTGGTTACCTTCAATTTAAAACTAAGATTGACGTTGTTGTCTGTATTAAAGTTTATATTAGAACAATCAGGAATTGACGTATTATTTACTGTCATTTGATCCAATGTAATAACCTGTGCATTACCTTTAATTGATAAAATGGTACTAACGCAAAAAAGGAGAAATAATAATTTTGTTTTCATAAAAATGGATTATTTAATTTTTTTCTAAATGTATTTGTAAACCTATTCCAAATTGAAATAGCGAGTAATCATATGAGTCTGAACTTGTGTGTGTTTTTTCATATTTTAATAAAAATTCCAATCCAACACTACTGTTAAAATAAATTACAGGACCAGCACTTACAGCGTAAGAGTTAACATGACTTGGACTTCCAAAATCTTGCCCATAACTGTAATCTAGTTGAGTTAAAATATTATAGGTTTTATTTGATTTTAAAAAATAATATCTTATGTACGGTCCAATACCATAAAATGTATTTGGATTACTATTTCCTGCTGTTTTACCATGAGTAAATATTAGTAACATACCTGTAGCAAAATTGTTAGCAGGAAAATAGGCTATATTAGGCTGTACTCTTAAAAAGTTACTACTTTGTATAAGCTCGCCTTCCGCATTTTTAGCATTAGAGTTTTGAAAGAATGCATTGCCACCAACCAAAAAGTTGCCTTTGGTTATTTGGGCTTGGCTTGTAAAACAAAAAGTTAGTGATAGTAATAAAAAAGTTTTTACGGTTTTCATAGTAAGGGGTTTTAAAATTGTTTTTGTTGGGAATAAAACTAAAAAGATGGGCGGACTGTTGGCGTTTGCCAACAGTTTAAAGTTTTTCATAAATAGCTGCGTTTAAATTTATTCTTAAAATAAATAACGCAGACTAATTCCTATGCTTGCATCTGAGGCTCGACCAAGAACCTGCAGAACAAAGCAAAAGGAACGTCTGCAATAATCGCAGACATTCTCAATTTACTTCTCTGTTATACATTTAAAATTTGGCTGATTTAAGACACAGGAAATTCAGCAAAACGCTATTTATGTTTTGATATTTTTACAACTATAATTGATTTGAATTGTTAATATATAAATTATTTTGTAACTTATTAGCATTAAAAGTATTTTTTTCATGCGGTTACTCCAATATTTTTTTACAGATTATAAGATAAATTTACAGATTATAAGATAAAATCTTAGGCAAATTCAATTTTAGTAAAAGAAGATTTATACTAATTAAAAATAAAATCCAAAACTTCCTTTAATTGCAAAATTGGTAGCATCTGGCAAACCTCTATAATTTCCTCTCCAAGAAAAGTCTAATCTAAAAACTTTAAAGATATTACCAATTCCTGCACTGTATTCAAAATAAGGAGTTTCCGGTGCAAGATAATTTAGTCCTGATGCATTGATTGTTTTATTTTCGTCAGAAATGGTTCCGTAAACTGCTCGAACTCCTATAATTTCTCTTAAATTTAATTTCTTGATATATGGAATCCTACTAAATATACGCCCTTGAAAATTATGATCCCAAACTACGGTTGCATAAGTATCTGCAACAAATTCGTAGAAATTTAAATTGCTAAATGTGTTGTTAATTATAAAATAGGTTTGATTTCCAGGAACGACACTCAATAATCCTAACGGAACAGTTCCGAAAGTTTTACCTGCTTCCATTGTTATATTTGTGCGACCTAAAGGACCAATTAAAATAGGTTGTTTATAGTATAATTGTAGTTTTTGGTAATCAAAACCACTATTAAATAACGCCTTACTTCCATTGGTGTAATTTATAAAAAATCTGCTGTATGGCGAATCAATTTCTCTACGTTCTACACCATATCCAATAGTTTTTCTATTTGGTGTATATTCAATTTGAATGTTGGTTTCTGCTTGTTTTACTTCACTTTTGGTGTTTGTTTGTGCATTATCAGTATAATAATCTAATCTAAATGTTGGCGATGCTGAACGAAGCGTTCTGTAGGAAAGTCCTAATTGAAAAGTTAAGTTTTTAATTGGTTCAATATTTGCTGATAATGAGGTAAGATTGATGTTGGTTAATTTACCGTTCGCGCCGCTTGTAAATAACGCAGACGAAGCAAAACTTCTTCCTAAAACGTCGTTTGTACTGGTTAAACTTGCACCAATTTGCTCGATATCGCGTCTGTTTCCACCTTCTAAAATCAGCCTATTTTTTTTGTTAATCATCCATTTTCCAGAAATTCCGTACTTGAATTTATTATCGTCAAATCCGTAAGCGGTATATCCTTGGATTCGCCACAAATCGTTTGATCCAAAATAAGTTCGTCCGCCAGCACGCAGTCGAATTCCTTCCACCTCATTATATCCAACAGTAGAAAAAATTGGTCCATAATCAAAGTTAGGAAACTCGACATATCCATTTCCTAAAATATTGGCTAGGCTATAAAATGTCTTGAATTTCTTAACTGTTTTTAGGGTATCGAGAAGTTTGTAGATTCCAGCTTCATCTTTATTTAATGATTCAAACCTATTTTCTGCCCAAAAGACATCCGATTTTTTGTACGATTCTGCATCAAAGTAGTTGACTTCTTTTTTATAAAATTCTTCTGGTTTTACCTTGTCAAAAATATGGCCTTGGGTTAAGGTTGTTCTTTTGCCATAAACTCCTTTTGACTTTTCTTTTTTATTTAAAGCAAAATCGGTCATCATTTGATCTCGTGTTAATAGAAATACCGAATCGTTTAAAACTTCAAATTCTTGCTCAATATAAATTTCTTTTACCCAGTTAATATTGGCACTTTTAGATGCTGCCATATTAATAGATTTTATGGCAAAGGTTGAGTCGTTAACCCAAAAATTTCCTTTAAAAGTTAATTCGTTTTTTCTTCTCGGATAAAAAACGATGTTGTAACACCATTTATCTTTAATAAAAGTAGAATCCCGGAGTACATAATTGTAAACATCAATTCCTGTTGTTGAAAGCGGACTTGTAAAGCTTTTATCAAAAAAATTAAGATAATTATTATAAATATTATAGTCGTTGTATAAATCTTTAATAAAGGCATTTACTCCATCGCCATTAGATAAGCCAGAGTTTTTATTGGCTTTAATAACTTCTTTTTTCTTTCCTAATTTATTGTCACCATATACGTCATATAGGGATTCATTAATAAAAATTGGCAAATAAGTTTTACCTGTAACTTGTGAAGTGTCTAGGTTTTGAAAAACAAACTCTAAACCCTTAAAAATTTTTCTATTGGCAAAAGCACTGTCAATGGTATTTAAATCAAATTCTACTTTCTCGTATTTTTGATATTGGTATTGATTGAATTGTTGTAATCCGTTTTTGCGCTTTCTTTCCCAAATTTTTCTAAGAATATCTAAAGCAGGATTATCTTTTTTGGATGTTTTTCCACTGTAGATTACAACTTCATTTAAAACCTCTCCATCAGATAAAATTACTTTTAAATCGTATGTTACTGGCTTTAATAGCAAAACTTCTTTGGTAGTAAATCCTACAAAAGAAATCTCAATCGCTTTATAATTAAGGTCCGATTGCATGTAAAACTTTCCGGTTTCGTCTGTATTTACGCCAATTTTAGAGCCTTTAAAAACTACGTTTGCATAAGGTACTGGGTTGTTTGTATTGTCAAATACCATTCCGCTTACTTTGGTCTGCGCGAAATTAATTGCACAAAATAATAAGGTAAATAATATGAAGAAATTTTTATATAATTTCATTTATTTCTATACAGTTTTTAAATAAAAAAGCCACGCAACAGCGTGGCTTCAAATATAGTAGTTTATCTTATTTGTACATCACTTTTTTCACAGCTTTAACAACCTGATTTGCATTTGGTAACCACTCTGCCAACAAGGTAGGCGAATAAGGTGCAGGAGTATCGGCAGTTGTAATACGCTGAATTGGTGCATCTAAATAGTCAAATGCTTTAGATTGAACCATATAAGTAATTTCTGAAGCAACACTGGCAAATGGCCAAGCTTCTTCTAAAACTACCAAACGATTTGTTTTTTTAACCGAATTTAAAATGCAATCGTAATCCATTGGTCGAACTGTTCTTAAGTCTATTATTTCGCAAGAAATACCCTCTTTTGCAAGTTCATCGGCAGCGATAAATGCTTCTTTAATAATTTTCCCAAAAGATACTATGGTAACATCTGTACCTTCTCTTTTAATATCTGCAACTCCAAGCGGAATTATGTATTCATCTTCTGGAACTTCTCCTTTGTCTCCATACATTTGCTCGCTTTCCATAAATATAACTGGATCGTTATCGCGAATTGCTGCTTTTAATAAACCTTTTGCATCATAAGGAGTAGAAGGAACGACAACTTTTAAACCAGGAGTATTTGCAAACCAATTTTCAAAAGCCTGTGAGTGTGTTGCGCCTAATTGTCCTGCAGAAGCAGTTGGTCCACGAAAAACCATTGGCATAGGAAATTGTCCTGCCGACATTTGCCGCATTTTAGCTGCATTATTTATAATTTGATCTATACCAACCAAGCTAAAGTTAAAAGTCATATATTCTACAATAGGACGACAACCATTCATAGCCGAACCAACAGCGATTCCTGCGAATCCAAGCTCTGCAATTGGTGTGTCAATAACACGTTTCGGGCCAAATTCAGCCAACATTCCTTTTGAGGCTTTGTAAGCGCCATTATATTCGGCAACTTCTTCGCCCATTAAATAAACGGTTTCGTCGCGGCGCATTTCTTCACTCATCGCCTCGCAAATTGCTTCTCTAAATTGTATCGTTTTCATCTGTGTCATGTTAGTTAAGCCTTCTAAAAAATACAAAAGAAAGCTTTTGGATAGCAAAAGTAAAAATAAAAAAGCATAAAAACCATTGCGCAACTAAATTATAAGACAAATTTATTTACAAAAAGTGGTATACGCTTCCTTTAGATTCTTAAACTTTATAAAGATTGCATCACGAAATCGATGTAATAGGCAATTTTTAACAAAAAAATAGTATGCGTGCATAGTAAAATTGAAATATAATTTGTATTTTTACAACCTAGAGAAAATAATTTAAATCCTATATAATGAAAATATTAGTTTGCATTAGCCACGTGCCTGATACTACTTCAAAAATTAATTTTACAAATGGAGATTCCGAATTTGATACAAACGGTGTACAATTTGTAATTAACCCTAATGACGAATTTGGTTTAACTCGTGCTATTTGGTTTCAAGAACAACAGGCTGCAAATGTTACCGTTGTAAATGTTGGTCTTGTAGATACCGAACCAACTTTAAGAAAAGCATTAGCCATTGGAGCAAATGAAGCAATTAGAATTAATGCTCCGGCAACAGATGGTTTTTTTGTTGCAAAACAATTGGCAGAAGTCATTAAATCTGGAAGTTACGATTTAGTTATTTGCGGAAAAGAATCTTTAGATTATAATGGCGGAATGGTTCCGGGAATGCTATCTGCCTTGTTGGGATACAATTTCGTAAATTCTTGTACCGATTTAAAAATTGAAGGAACAGAAGCAAAAGCAATTCGTGAAATTGACGGCGGAAAAGAATTTATAACAACTAATTTACCACTTATTATTGGTGGACAAAAAGGTTTGGTTGAAGAAAAGGATTTACGCATACCTAACATGAGAGGAATTATGACTGCAAGAACTAAGGCTTTAACGGTTTTAGAACCAATTGAAGCTTCTGCAGAAACTAAGGCAGTAAAGTTCGAAAAGCCAGCTCCAAAATCTGCAGTAAAATTAGTTTCGGCAGACAACTTAGACGAGTTAATTAATTTGTTGCATAACGAAGCAAAAGTAATCTAGTTTTAAAAATATAAAAATAAAAAGTATGTCTATATTAATATATGCAGAAGCATCTGCGGGGAAATTAAAAAAAGTAGCATTCGAATTAGCATCGTATGCAAAAAAAGTGGCAGAATCAATGGGAACAACAGTAACCGCAGTGGTTATTAATGCATCCGATGTTTCTGAATTAGCAAATTACGGGGTAGATAAAGTTTTAAACGTATATAACGAGCAATTGAAAAACTTTTCTGCTAAAGCTTACGCAGACGTTATCAAACAAGCAGCAGAAAAAGAAGCTACTAAACTAGTAGTTTTATCTTCTACAACAGATAGCTTGTATTTAGCACCATTAGTTGCTGTAGGTTTACATGCAGGTTTTGCATCTAACGTAGTTGGACTTCCAATAACAACAGCACCATTTCAAGTAAAAAGAACCGCTTTTTCAAACAAAGCATTCAATACAACAGAAATTACCACAGATGTTAAAGTCATCAGCTTAGCAAAAAATTCTTTTGGTTTAGTAGAAACTTCTTCTTCACCAGCACAAGAAGATTTTGCACCAACATTATCAGATGGTGATTTTGCAGTAAAAGTAGATTCAGTAGAAAAATCTTCTGGAAAAGTAACTATTGCAGATGCAGATGTTGTTGTTTCTGGCGGACGCGGATTAAAAGGTCCAGAAAATTGGGCTTTGGTAGAAAACTTAGCAACAGTACTTGGTGCAGCAACAGCATGTTCAAAACCAGTATCTGACTTAGGATGGCGACCACATAGCGAACACGTTGGTCAAACCGGGAAACCAGTTGCAACTAATTTATATATTGCAATCGGAATTTCTGGAGCAATACAACACATTGCAGGTATTAATTCTTCAAAAGTTAAAGTGGTAATTAACTCTGATCCAGAAGCACCATTTTTTAAGGTCGCAGATTACGGAATTGTTGGCGATGCATTTGATATCATTCCGCGATTAACCGAAAAATTAAAAGAATTCAAAGCGCAACAAAACTAATTTTTTGCATTTCAATTTGCTGTTTTAGCAAGTTTCATCTAATATTGAGTAAGCCATCTAAAATTATCTTTTTAGATGGCTTATTTTTTTTAGAAGCAAAAGTTTTTTGTTACTTTGCAAATGCAATTCCTGCTGTACGTTTCAATCTGCCTCGTTAAAAAAAATGAGTCAGGATTTCCACTGCCATCAGGGCTAACTATATATTTTTTGGCTTATCTATTTATAAAAATTATTAATTAAATTAAATTAAACCGTATTTTCGCTCGGCAAAACAAAAAATACTAGTTCCAATTGCAGCAAAACAAGTAACTATGAGTTTAGTAAAACTAAATATAAAAGGAATATCCTACAGCCAAACCCAAAATGGCGCATATGCTTTGATATTGAATGAAGTAGATGGAGAACGAAAATTACCAATAGTAATTGGCGCATTTGAAGCACAATCAATCGCCATTGCGTTAGAAAAAGATTTGAAATCACCACGACCATTAACCCATGATTTATTTAAAAATTTTGCAGACCGTTTTGATATTGTTGTAAAACAAGTAATTATTCACAAATTGGTAGATGGCGTTTTTTACAGCAGTATTATCTGCGAGCGCGATAAAATTGAAGAAATTATTGACGCAAGATCATCCGATGCCATTGCATTAGCATTGCGATTTGATGCACCGATTTTTACCTATAAAAATATTTTAGATAAAGCGGGAATTTACCTAGATCCAAAAAATCCAAGTTCTGCAAATGAAGAAGGATTGAGTACTGATGGTGCTTTGTCCGAACCAGAAACTTTTGGATTAGAAGAGAAAGAAAACGAACCCCAAAACGCCTACAAAAAATTCAGTTTGACAGAATTACACGAACAATTAGAAACTGCGGTACAAAATGAAGATTACGAAAAAGCAGCTCGAATTCGAGACGAAATTTCTAAGCGAGAATCTTAAAATTTAGTATAAATTCCCAATTATAATTTTTGAATTACTTATTTCATTCAAAAATTATAATTTAAAATAGTTACAATGAAGCAATACCACGATTTAGTAAACTATGTTTTAGAGAACGGAGTTCAAAAAGGCGACAGAACAGGAACAGGAACAAAAAGCGTTTTTGGTTATCAAATGCGCTTTGATTTGTCACAAGGTTTTCCCATGGTAACGACTAAAAAATTGCATCTAAAATCAATAATTTATGAATTGTTGTGGTTTTTAAAAGGCGATACCAATATCAATTACCTAAAAGAAAACGGAGTCAAAATTTGGGACGATTGGGCAAATGAAAATGGCGATTTAGGTCCGGTTTACGGACATCAATGGCGCAATTGGAACAGCGAAGAAATAGATCAAATTACCGAAATAATTGAAACCTTAAAAACCAATCCGAACAGTCGCAGAATGTTAGTTTCTGCTTGGAATCCTTCGGTTTTACCAGATACCACAAAATCTTTTGCAGAGAATATAGAAAACGGAAAAGTAGCTTTGCCGCCATGTCATGCTTTCTTTCAGTTTTATGTTGCAAACAATAAATTGTCTTGTCAATTGTACCAACGTAGTGCAGATATTTTTCTTGGCGTACCATTTAACATTGCTTCCTATGCTTTGCTAACCATGATGATAGCGCAAGTTTGTAATTTAGAAGTTGGTGAATTTATTCACACTTTTGGTGATGCGCATATTTATAATAATCATTTTGAACAATTAGAATTACAGTTATCTCGCGAACCAAAATCTTTACCTACTATGAAGCTAAATCCAGATGTAAAAAATATTCTAGATTTTACTTTTGATGATTTTACTTTAGAAGGGTACGATCCGCATCCGCATATAAAAGGCGCGGTTGCAATTTAAATTAAAACTTCAATGAGGTATTTCATTTTTTTCCTAGTATTTTTTTTCCAAAATTCTGCATTTTCACAATCAGAAAACGATAAAATTATTTTTTTAGATTCGCTTAAAGCCAAAACAAACTCTGAAAATTACTTCTATAAAAAAATAATTCAAGATTATAATATAAAGCAATCCCAATATAAAATAACTTTTTTTAATAAAAAGAATGTTTTAGTACAACAAGGATATTCGTTAGACAAAGACGTAGAAAAGTATGAAGGCATTTTAACATATTATAACGATTCTACTGGTTCAATATCTGCGAAATACACCTATTTGGATGGATTACTACTTGGTAAATACGAAATATGGTATGAAAACGGAAATAAAAAAGAAGAAGGCGAATATTTCAAGGACAATTTTGGACAAAATCCGGAACAAAGAATTGACCGTTTTTTAGATAAAAACCAACGTAGTATTGTAATGAATGGCAACGGTTATTATAGTAACGATACCTATAATTTTCAATTAGAAGGAAATGTTACAAATGGTTTTAAAGATGGAATTTGGAAAGGTATAAATAGAATTAAACAATACGTTTTTAAAGAAAAACACAAAAAAGGAATTTTTAAATCGGGCGTTTCAATTGATAAAACTGGCAAAAAGCACAAGTATTCCCAATTGAATGAATCAGGATTGCGAAGCTATAATTTTTTTAGGATTAGTGAATTGCTGAAAAGGAAAACTAAATATGCTAAAGACGCCAAATTGCGAAAAGTAGAAAGAATAGTATATACTCAAATTTTTGTAAATGAAAAAGGAAGTATAATTAAATTAGAAATGTTACAAGAATTAGATTACGGTTTAGAAGAACAAATAAAAGCAATTTTGTTAAAACATTTAAAATTTAAACCTAATAAACAAAGAGGAATTTCAAATAACTGCATTTATAGATTACCCGTTAAAATTGATAGCCAAAACTAAAAAATCATGAAAAAACTGTTTTTAAATTATTTATTTTTTTTATTTTTTTCCATCAATTTGTTTTCTCAAGCATATTATGATAAAGTTATTTTGATGGATTCGTTACAAAAACCTACTAATTCTAACGATTTCTTTTTCAAAAAAATAATTAAAAAATACAATATACCAGCAGATAATTACAAGTTCATAGTTTATAATAAATTAAATAAAAAAATTAAGGAAGGATTTTATTTAGACAAGGATGGAGAAGATTATGATGGCGAATTAATTCTATATTATGATAATGGTGATAAACGACAAAGAACTATTTACGTCAAAGGAAAAAGACACGGGAAATTTACATCTTGGTACGAAGATGGCAATGTTAAAGAAGAAGGAAGTTATTACCCTAATAATTCATCAAAAGGCGAGTACAAAGTAGATAATTTGTGGAATGAAGAAAAGATTCAAACAGTTACAAACGGCAATGGTTATTATCAATTTAAAGACAGTATTGTTGAAGTAAAAGGGCAGTATAAAAATGGCCGTAAAAATGATGCTTGGACGAGAAATTTTTTTAAAAGCAATGTTTCCATGGAAAATACGTATAAAGAAGGAATATTTATTTCTGGCGTGCGAACTACTAGTGATGGCACAAAAATTAAATACGATACGGCGGAGTCAAAACCCTTTCCTAATGAAGGATTTCCTAAATTTTTTGAATATATTGGTAATAATTTTAACCAAAATATGAATTATGAATACCTCTTTTCTAAAGGTGTTTTTAAAATTAGTTTTATAATAGATAAAGATGGTAAAATTGTAGAACCTGAAATTATAAAAGGAATGAATAAAAAACTCAATGATGAATTGATTCGTGTTTTATTAAATGCCAAACCTTGGACGCCAGGGTATCAATTAGGTTTTCCGGTAAGGGTTAAATATACTTTGCCAATTACGATAACTTTTTCCCAATAAAAAAATCCGATATTTTTTACGATATCGGATTATTTTTTATGTAAAATTGCATGAAATTATACTTCAAGAATGCTATTCTCTGATCCAGCAAATTCATTATATTTAAATCCATCGGCATTTTCTTCGTTCACAAATTCGCCATCTACAAAATATTTAAATTCGTATGTTGCATCTTTAGGTAGATCAAAAGCCGCTTTAAATGTTCCGTTTTTTAATTTAGTTAAAACACCTTCTTCTGCATTCCAATTATTAAAATCACCAATTACAGATGCTGTAGTTGCTTCTTTTGCTTCTAAACTAAAAGTTACCTTACAAATAGGTTTTGATTTTATAAATTGTTTTTTAATTGCCATAACTATTTCAAATTTAAATTATTGGACAAAGTAAACCAATTTTATATCTAATAAAAAACGAATCCATAAGTTTTGTGTTTTTTTGAAAATTATATAACAATTCAAAGCAAATTGTTAAAAGCTAGGTAATTAAATTAGTAATATCAATTAATACATCGTTTTCTGTTTATTTATTATGCAATTTGGATTGTTAGAAATTTGATTATTTTTGTATCTTTAAATAAATTTTTATAAAATGGAATTAGACCAACACGAACTTTACGAATACGCAAGAAGACGAATCAAACAAAAGAAAGGACTGTATTTTCATTTTGTTTTATTCTTGGTTGGTAGTTTTTTTATTTTTGTTGCAAATAAGTGGATGAACATCGGCGAACCTACCAATTGGTATATTTGGGCAATAACAGGATGGCTTTTTATCTTTATTTTGCATTTTATTAAAGTTTTTATTACGGATAGTTTTATGAATAAAAAATGGGAAAGAGAACAAATTAATCGTTTGGTTACCATGCAAGAAAACAAACTAGGAAAGCTTAAAAATGAAGTTGAAAACGAAGCCAAATCAATATAAATGATAATACAAATTGCTGCAGCATCAGAAAATAATGTGCTAGGAAAAGACAATAAAATAGTTTGGCATTTACCAGATGATTTTAAAAGATTTAAACAACTTACAACTGGTCATTATATAATTTTGGGAAGAAAAACCTATGAAAGCTTAGGACAACCTTTGCCAAATAGGCCGCATATAATTGTAACTCGAAAAAATAATTATAAGGTTGCTGGATGTACTATTGCGAACTCCTTAGACGAGGCAATTAAATTGGCGCCAAAAGACGAAGATGTTTTTGTAATTGGTGGTGGCGAAATTTACAACCAAGCATTGGCATTTACTGATAAAATTGAACTTACTCGTGTTCATGCAACAATAGAAGGCGATACTTTTTATCCAGAAATTAGTAGTGAAGAATGGCAATTGGTAAAAGAAGAATACCATCCTAAAGACGAAAAACACGCCTTTGATTTTACCTACCAAACATTTATAAGAACAATTTCTACCAATAATTTATAAATAAATTACTTCTAATCAATTGAAAACCATTAGAAGAAAGTAGTTTAAATTTTGTAAATTTGCAATCCAAAAAAAAGCTATACATGTCAAAAAATATAACACCGTACAAGGATTCCAGTTTAGGAAAAAAAGAGCAAGTTACCCAAATGTTCGATACTATTTCTGGTAATTATGATGGTTTAAACCGTGTGATTTCTTTTGGTATTGATATTAAATGGCGTAAAAAAGTACTTGAATTAGTATCTGCAAAAAATCCTGAAAATATCTTAGACATTGCAACAGGAACTGGAGATTTAGCTATTTTGCTTGCAAAAACAAATGCTAAAAAAATTGTTGGTTTAGATATTTCCTCCGGAATGTTAGAGGTTGGAATCGAGAAAATAAAAAATAAAAAGTTAGATAATATTATTGATATGGTTATTGGTGATTCAGAAAATCTGCCATTTCCAGAAAATCATTTTGATGCTATTACGGTTTCTTTCGGAATTCGGAATTTTGAAACTCTAGATAAAGGACTTGCAGAAATTTTGCGAGTGTTAAAACCAAAAGGAATTTTTGTAATTCTAGAAACTTCTAATCCAACTAAAACACCTTTTAAACAAGGTTATAAATTATACACTCAGAATGTTTTACCCATAATAGGAAAATTGTTTTCTAAAGACAATGTGGCTTACGGTTATTTATCAGAATCAGCATCTGTTTTTCCTTTTGGAGAAGAACTAAACAATATTTTAAGAAAAATTGGGTTTATAGAAGTACAAGACATGCCGCAAACTTTTGGAGTAGCAACTGTTTACACGGCATCTAAAAAGTAAAGAATCCATTTTTAAATCAACATGAAGAAAATTTTTCCGATTATATTTTTTTTTATTTTCTTTATGGCGATAGGCCAAACAAAGAATATTTTTGCCAAAGATCCCATTATTAATCAAGAAAATTTTGACAAGCAAAAAGTATATTGGGGTTACTTTTTAGGTTTTAATAGCTACGACTATAAAATTGATTATTTACAGCCAAATCAATATATCGAAGTAACTAAAACTACCGGATTTAATGTTGGTTTAGTCGGAGATTTAAGATTACAAGAGTACATTAACCTTCGTTTCGAACCAGGATTATATGTAACACAACGAAATCTTAAATACTCTAATTTCACAAATGAAAGGGATGCTTTGCGAGAAGTAAAAGGAACTAATATCCATTTCCCTTTGTTGCTAAAATTTTCTTCAAAAAGAACAGGGAATATTCGTCCTTATTTGCTTGGTGGAGTTTCATCTACGCTCAACTTAGGAAGTAATTCTAAATCAATAGACGATAATTTACAGCAAAGATTTCGTGTAAAACCATGGACTTTTAATTATGAAATTGGTTTCGGAATTGATTTGTATACAGAATATTTCAAATTTACTCCATCTATTCGAGGTGTATTTGGTTTGAACGATGAGTTGATTAGAGACAATGATCCAAATAGTCCTTGGACAGGAAATATTGATGCTTTAAAAACTAGAGCAGTTTTTATAAATTTTACCTTTCACTAAAGACATTCCGTTTAAATTCGCTTAAGAATATTGCTGTTGCCGTCGCTACATTTAAGCTTTCGGTTTTTTGTGTTAAGCCAAATCTTGGTATAGATATTTTGTGATTTACCAACTTCTCTACAGAATCAGAAATTCCGACACCTTCATTTCCCAATACTAATATTCCTTTTTCTGGCAATTTAGTTTCATAAACAGATTTTCCATCCATAAAAGTTCCGTAAATCGTTAATTCGGCGTTGCTTAAGTATTTTGGCAAATCACAATAATTTACAGTAACACGAGCCAACGAGCCCATTGTTGCTTGTACAACTTTAGGGTTGTAGCAATCTGCAGTTTCTTCTGAACAAACAATAGATTGCACGCCAAACCAATCGCACAGTCTAATAATTGTACCTAAATTTCCAGGATCGCGAATAGAATCTAAAACAACAATTAAATCAGAATTGGCAAGGCTAGAAGTTTGTGGAATTTTAAAAAGTGCCAAACAATTATTTGCCGTGGTTAAAAAGGAAATTTTTTTTAAGTCACTTTCTAAAATACTACTTTTTTTATCACCATTAATCTTATTAAAAATAGAAGTAGTTTCGTATAAATGATACAGTTCAAAATTGGCATCTAAAAATTCTTGAATTACCTTTGCACCTTCAGCAACAAACAAACCATTCTTTTGTCGGAATTTTTTTTGCTGCAAACTAGTAATTAGCTTAATTTGGTTTTTACTAAACATAAAAAATGTACTTTTGATTTAAATTAGTTTCACTTGAAAAAACCTGTTGCAAAAATAACCTTATTTATTTTAATAGCATTTATTGTTGTGGCTTGTAATTCAACAAAACGAGTTCCAGATGATAAAAGTCTATTAAATAAAGTGCAATTTTCAATTGATGGAACTAATTCTAAAGACGAAGCATTAACAGATCAGTTGTATCAAAAACCAAATTCTACTTTTTTGGGATATCGACTGCGATTGGCTTTATACAATCTTGCCAAACAAAAAAGCGATTCTGCTTACAATGCTTGGATCGAAAAAAAACCTGCTAGAAAGAAAAGTTTAATTGCACTTTTATCTGAAAAACAAGTTGATCGATTAGGAGAATCTTTTGTTGTATCTGGGTTTAATAATTTCTTAATGCGTACTGGTGAACCTCCAGTAATTTATGATTCTATAAGTACCAAGAAATCTTTAAAAAGATTGAAGTTCTATTATTATAATAGAGGTTATTTTGATGTTAAAACAAGTTTTGAAACAGATTCCGTTAAATATAAAAAATTAGATTTAGCATATAAAATAAATCTTGGAACAGCATTTGTTATAGATAGTTTGTCAACAACTATTGAAACTCTTGCGTTGGATTCTTTGTACCAAATTAGAAAATCAAACGCAGTTATTTTATCCGGAAAACAATTTGCAACACAAGATATTGAAGACGAGAAAAAACGTATTACAGAAAATTTTAGAAATAATGGTGTTTACTCGTTTCAGCCTAATTATATATATTTCAATTTAGATACTATCAATACAAACAAAAAGTTGAATATTGAAATGGTAATTAAAAATGAAAATGTACGTGCAGGCGATTCTACTTATACGCGACCATTTAAAATTTACAAAATTAGTAAAGTGTCTATTTTTACAAATAAAGTGGAATCAGAAGATCGCAATAATTTTAATGATAGCGTTACCTACAAAGGATTTAAATTGTATAGTAAAGGGAAATTAAAATACCGTCCAAAAGCTATTACAGATGCAATATTTATAACGCCAAATAGTTTATATTCAGATAATAGAAGCACTTTAACCTCGCGTTTTTTAAGTAATTTAAAAGTTTTTGATTATCCGTCTATACAATATAAGGTTGATCCAAATGACGACAATTATTTAATTGCAAATATTTATCTTTCACCAAGAAAAAAATTCACTTATAACGCAGCCATTGATTTCACCCATTCCAATATTCAAGATTTCGGAATTTCAGGTAATACATCCGTTGGTGTTCGTAATGTTTTTAATGGTGCCGAAACTTTTGAGATAGGATTTAGAGGAAATATTGGTTCGTCAAGACAATTAGATAATCCAAAAAATAATTTCTTTAATATTTCTGAGTTCGGTGTAGATGCCAAATTAAATTTTCCTAGAATATTTTTTCCTTTTAGTACAGAAAAAATTATTCCAAAAACCATGATTCCGTATACTACTTTTAGTGTAGGATTGGCAAAGCAAACTAATATTGGTTTAGATAAGCAAAATTTTACAAGCTCATTAAGTTACAATTGGACTCCCAAAAGAGGTCAAAATATACGTTTTGATATTCTAAATATTCAGTTTGTGAAAAATGTAAATATCAGAAATTATTATAGTATTTACCAATCTAGTTACAATGCTTTAAATAATTTTGCAATTGCATATAATGCAAATCCTAACTATTTTGACTCCAATAATAAACTGATTATAGATTCTGGTACGATAGGATTTACAAATGATGTTTTAGGGAATAATCCAACAATTTCTCCAACGGCAGAAGATTTAAAATCTATACGTAGTATTGAAGAACGTCGCGTTCGTTTAACAGAAAATAATTTAATTTTCGCAACGTCTATTAATTTTTTCAAAACAACAAATGTCAGTTTAAAAGATAATAATTTTTACTCTGTTCGTGCAAAAGTCGAATCTGCAGGAAATCTTTTATCTCTATTTGCAAATGCATCTAAATCATTAAAAAATAAAAACCAAGCAAATTCAATATTTGATGTAGAATATTCTCAATATTTTAAAACAGAATTAGAATACATCAAACATTGGGATTTTAAAAGCCAAAGAATTGTCGCAATTCGTGCCTTTGGAGGAATTGCAATTCCGTACGGAAATTCTAAATCTATTCCGTTTTCTCGAAGTTATTTTTCTGGTGGTTCTAACGATAATCGCGCCTGGCAACCATATAGTCTTGGTCCGGGAAGTAGCGGTGGAGTTAATGATTTTAATGAGGCCAATTTAAAACTAGGATTTTCTGCTGAATTGCGATTTAATTTATTCGGAAAATTAAACGGTGCCATTTTTTCTGATGTAGGTAATATTTGGAATGTGCTTGACAATGTAAATAATCAAGCTTCCACTTTTAACGGATTTAAATCTCTTAAAGATATTGCAGTAGGAACAGGTGTAGGTTTGCGCTATGATTTTGGTTTGTTTGTAGTTCGTGGTGATTTAGGATTCAAAACCTATAATCCGGCAAAAATTCAATCAGAAAGATGGTTCAAAGAATTGAATTTTTCTAAGTCGGTAATAAATATTGGAATTAATTATCCGTTCTAAAATTTGAAATTATTACTTTTGTATATTAACGTTTAAATAAAAAATAGATGGCTCACAATATTAAACCAGGTGTTGCAACCGGAGATGAAGTTCAAGCAATTTTTAATTACGCAAAAGAAAAAGGCTTTGCTTTACCTGCAGTTAACGTAACAGGAAGCAGCACTATTAATGGTGTTTTAGAAACGGCTGCAAAATTAAATGCACCAGTTATTATTCAGTTTTCAAATGGTGGTGCGCAATTTAATGCAGGAAAAGGTTTGTCTAATACAAATGAAAAAGCAGCAATTGCCGGCGGAGTTGCAGGCGCAAAACATATTCATACTTTAGCAGAAGCTTATGGTGCAACCGTAATTTTACATACAGACCATTGCGCTAAAAAATTACTTTCTTGGATAGATGGTTTATTGGATGCATCCGAAAAACATTTTGCACAAACCGGGAAACCTTTGTATTCTTCACACATGATCGATTTGTCTGAAGAACCATTAGAAGAAAATATTGAAATTTGTAAAACCTATTTAGCTCGAATGAGCAAAATGGGAATGACTTTAGAAATTGAATTAGGAATTACCGGAGGTGAAGAAGATGGTGTGGATAATTCGGATGTAGATAGTTCAAAATTATACACACAACCAGAAGAAGTTGCTTACGCATACGAAGAACTTTTAAAAATAAGTCCACGCTTTACGATAGCGGCAGCTTTTGGAAATGTTCATGGTGTTTACAAACCAGGAAACGTAAAATTAACTCCAAAAATCTTAAAAAATTCTCAAGAATACGTTCAAAATAAATTTAAAACAGAAGCTAACCCAGTAGATTTTGTATTTCACGGTGGTTCTGGTTCTACTTTAGAAGAAATTAGAGAAGGTATTTCTTATGGAGTTATAAAAATGAATATTGATACCGATTTACAATTTGCATTTGCAGAAGGAATTCGTGATTATATGGTAGATAATATAGACTTTTTAAGAACTCAAATCGGAAGTCCGGATGGTTCAGATTCACCAAATAAAAAATATTACGATCCGCGCAAGTGGATAAGAGAAGGTGAAGCAACGTTCAACTCAAGATTAGAGCAAGCATTTGCTGATTTAAATAATGTAAATACCTTGTAAGAAATTACGAATTATGATTTTTTATAATTCGTAATTTGTAATTTATAATTTTAATTAAAATATATGGCTTGGTTTAAAAGAACAGCAAAGGGAATTACCACTGCTACAGAAGATAAAAAAGACGTTCCTAAAGGACTTTGGTACAAATCGCCAACAGGAAAAATAATTGATCAAGACGAACTTGCAAGAAATTTATGGGTTAGTCCAGAAGATGATTTTCATGTAAGAATTGGTAGTAAAGAATATTTTGAAATTTTGTTTGACGACAACCAATTCAAAGAATTAGATGCAAAAATGACATCTAAAGATCCGCTTGGTTTTGTAGACACAAAAAAATATTCTGACAGATTAAAAGATGCACAAGCCAAAACAGAACTTAAAGATGCTGTAAGAACAGGAGTTGGACTGTCTAAAGGGAAAGAAATAGTAATTTGCTGTATGGACTTTGCTTTTATTGGTGGTTCAATGGGCGCAGTTGTTGGAGAAAAAATTGCTCGTGGAATTGACCATGCAATTAAAAACAGAATACCATTCATGATGATTTCTAAATCTGGTGGTGCAAGAATGATGGAAGCTGCTTATTCTTTAATGCAATTAGCAAAAACTTCCTCAAAACTAGCACAATTGGCAGATGCAGGATTACCATATATTTCTTTATGTACAGATCCTACAACTGGAGGAACAACCGCTTCTTACGCAATGTTAGGAGATATTAATATTGCAGAACCAGGTGCTTTAATTGGTTTTGCTGGTCCAAGAGTTGTAAAAGACACTACAGGAAAAGACTTGCCAGAAGGTTTTCAAACATCAGAATTTTTATTAGAACATGGCTTCTTGGATTTTATAACGCCGAGAAAAGAATTAAAAGATAAAATAAATTTATACTTAGATTTAATTCAGAATCAAGAAATAAGATAATATCAAAATCCCGAAATTCATTTTCGGGATTTTTTTATATAATTTTCTGAAATTTGACTTTTATTAGGTAGTTTTGAACTAAAGAACTCTTTTTTTATGAATGCAGAAATACGTTTACACGAAAAATTATATACGTTTAATTTAAGTAAGCCTTTAGATATTTCGTTGCCGCTAGAAGCATCGAAAAACAATCCTATTGCATGGTATTTAAATCCACCAGAAATAACTCCGGTAACCCTAGATAATTGGACTGGAAGCGTTGCCAAAGGAAGTTCTACTAATTTTAATACCATTCGTTTTAATCCGCATGCACATGGAACGCACACGGAATGTTTAGGACATATAACTAACGATTTTTATAGTATAAACCAATCTCTAAAACAATTTTTCTTTACAGCAATAGTAATTTCTGTTACACCAAAAAAGCAAAATAATGATTTTGTAATTACGCTAGAACAGCTAAAAATACTAAATGTGAACCTAGATGTTGAAGCTTTGGTAATTCGCACTTTACCAAATTTAAATTCAAAGAAAAATAAAAATTATTCGCATACCAATCCGCCTTATTTGGATGTAAAAGCAACACAGTTTTTAGTCCAAAATGGAATAAAACATTTATTAATAGATTTGCCTAGCGTAGATAAAGAAAAAGATAACGGAATCTTGGCATCGCATAAGGCATTTTGGAATATAAGTGATGTCACTAAAGTTTCTAAAGAAGCAAGAGTAAATTGTACAATAACAGAATTTATTTTTGTAGATGATGCCATTCTTGACGGGTTTTATTTATTGAACTTGCAAATTGCTTCCTTTGAGAATGATGCATCACCTAGTAAACCGATTTTATATAAACTAGAAGAAAAGTTGTAATGAACATCCAACAATTATTTGAATTTTGTTTAGTAAAAAAAGGAGTTACAGAGCATTTTCCTTTTGATGAAGATACGTTAGTTTTTAAAGTTGGAGGAAAAATGTTTTGTTTGGCATCTTTATCAAATTGGGAAAATGGAAAAGCTAGTTTAAATTTAAAATGCGATCCAGAAATGGTTGAAGAACTTCGTGCCACTTACGATTCTGTTGTTCCTGGTTTTCATATGAGTAAAAAACATTGGAACACAGTTTATTTAAACGGAGATGTTTCAGACAAATTAGTTCGCGAATTTATCGACCAATCCTATGATTTAATTTACAATAGTTTAACTAAAAAAATTCAAGCAGAAATACAGCAATTAAAAAATTAGACACTACATTTGTTACTACACTAGAAACAAAATAAAGAAAATCTTATACCAATGATTGACAATTTAAAGAAAATTTTAAACGAAGATCAAGATCCAAAAGCAATTGAAAAGATTTCTAGTAAGCTAGAAAATTTATTAATGAACAACGAAGAAGTTGGATATATTGCCGTTCAAAAAAAGCCCGCGGTAACTATTTTACCTGATAGTATAGTAGTAACCAATAAGCGAATAATTTTATGTAAACCAAAGAATTTGGGACTTTCTATGGAGTTTATTGATTACGATTGGGATGAAATCGAAGCTTCTTTTGTTAAAGAAGGTATTTTAGGATCGGAGTTTACTTTTTCTACCAAGTCAGATTTAACCCATACAGTAGACTATTTACCTAAAAACCAGGCACGCAAATTATACACTTTTGCAAAAGAACAACTGGATTTATTAAAGAATCCAATAATTTCGACTAGTAATTACGAAAGCGAAAATACTGCTGCAGAAGAAACTATTTCTTTTGAGGAGATTCCAGATAATGAAGAAGTCGAAGAATCGATTGCAGAAGAAGTTACAGATTTTGCCGAATTTGTTCCTGTTTCGTTATCTGGATATAGAGATGAAAAACAATTTCCCAGCGATAAATTAGACATTACAGAGAAAGGTTTGGGAGAATTAACCCAAGACGAATTATTCGCTAAATTGCAGAATTACAAAAAGCTTTTAGACAACGGATTAATTTTACAAGGAGAATACGATACCTTTAAAAAAGAAATTTTATTATATTTATAAATTAAAAAAGAGCTGATGAAAATCAGTCCTTTTTTGTTATCTTAATTTTCTTAAGTCCTCTTTGGCGTTTAATATATCTTCTTGTACTTCGCGAATTTTTAGTTGTTGCTTGGATATTTTAACATCCATTTCGCTAAGTTCAACTAGAGTTGTTTTTCCTCTTCTTTGAAGTTTACTTAAACTTTTTTCTTCACTAGTCAATCGTTTTTGATATTTAGAAACTTTACTTTCTGTTGAATCTAATTTTCTTTGCTCTTTCTCAAATGACTTTTGTTCTTTTTCTGTTTTTTTTTGCTCTTCTAGTTTGTCTTTTTTACTAGTTAATGGAGCTTTTAAGGATGCTTTTTCTGCTGCAATTTGCTCGTCGGTTTTGTAATTTTCAATCACCGTTGCTCGCGTTTCTTGTGCAAAACTAAAAGTAGCAATTACTAAGAATAAAAATGAAAATAGAATTTTTAATTTGATAGCATGTGTTTTTTAAAATTATTTTTTTGAAGTAATAATCGCAAAGTGAAATTATTTTGAATTAAAATATAGTATTTTTGAGAAATACTTACAAACAAAGATATTATTTTAAACCTATTTTTTATGGTCTTTTCGTTCAAAAGCAGCTACAACTATAGCTTCCTTCTATTTGCCTTATTGTTCTTTATTGGATGTAAAAAAAACAGATGAGGTTACTGTTTCTAATAACTTTTCTGAGAATAAAGTATCTACGTTTGATTACTTGCCAACTTCTACAACCAAAACTATTATTCTACATAAATATTTTAGTCTCTCTTATAAAGAAAACTCAGAACAAGCAGAATGGGTTGCTTATAAATTGAGTAAAGCAGATTGTTTGAAATCAAATAATTAAAAACGGCCTTATTTCATTTTAGATCCTTTAGTTCCAACTAAATCTGCGGATTATAGAAATTATAAAAAATCTGGATATGATAAAGGGCATTTATGTCGGGCTGGTGATCGTAATTTTAATAAGGAAGCGTTTGATAAAACCTTTTATACGTCAAACATTTCTCCGCAAAAACATGATTTTAATAGCGGAATTTGGAATACCTTGGAACAAAAAGTGAGCTACTGGGCGATTAAGTACGAATCAATATATGTAGTTACTGGCGGAATTTTGAATACAAAATTACAAACTATTGGTCCAGAAAAAGTGGCTGTTCCTTAAAAGTTTTACAAGGTTTTATATTGTAAAACCGGTAATAAACACAGAATGATTGCTTTTCTTCTTCCTTCAGAAAACACTAAAAAACTTTTGTACGAATTTGTAGTTTCTGTAGATGAGTTAGAAAATAAAACGGGAATTGATTTTTTTCCGAAATTGGAAGATAAGATAGAAACCGTTTTAGAGAAGAATAGTGATTACAAGGATTGGAGTTTTTAGCCCAGACGGATTGAAAAGCAATTACGAAAGTAACTATTGTTTTTAAAGGATAAAAAGAGCGACCTAAGAAGCTCTTTTTTGGACGTAAAAAAACCTAGTTGGTAAGTAATTCTTGAAATGTTAGGCTGGATAAGCTTCTTAAAATAAGATTACCATTCGTTTACTTTATTTGCATCCATTTTTAGGAAAATAAAAAGTAAAATGGTGAAGCCCCAAAGTCCAGAACCACCATAGGAAAAGAAAGGTAATGGTACGCCAATAGTTGGAAAAATACCAACTACCATGGCAATATTAACAAAAAAGTGAATAAAAATAATTCCTGCTACGCAATATCCATAGACTCTACTAAATTTTGTCTTTTGCCTTTCGGATAGATAAATAATGCGTAATATCAATGTTACAAAAAGCGCTATAACAGTAAATGAACCTGCGAAACCCCATTCTTCGCCAACGGTTGTAAAGATATAATCGGTATGCTGTTCTGGCACAAAACCGCCTTTGGTCTGTGTACCTTCTAAATATCCTTTTCCTATCCAGCCGCCAGAACCTATAGCAATTTCTGATTGGTTGGTGTTATAACCTACACCTTTTAAGTCTACTTCTTTTCCAAGTAAAATATTGAATCTATCGCGATGGTGTTGTTTAAATACATTGTTAAATACATAGTTAACAGAAAAACTAAAGCCAGAAACTAAAATAAGTAAAATTGCGCTTAGTATAATATTTCGGTCTATAATTCGACTTCTAAAATAGTTGATAATTAAAACTGCAGCTGTTACTCCGATAATAATTAACGGATTGTCAAAAGCAAGAGTTAAAACAAATAATCCTATGGCGGTAAAACCAGTCCAAACGAACCATGCTGGTAAACCTTCGCGGTATAATACTATTATGAAAATGCTATAAATTAGCGCACTACCTGGATCGGGTTGGGGAAGAATTAAAAAAATTGGTAAACATATTATTAATAATGCTTGTATTTGGCGATTGATATCGGATAAATTTACCTGAACATCACTCATGTATTTTGCTAAAGCAAGTGCTGTTGCTGCCTTTGCAAATTCGGATGGTTGTAATGTAAATGATCCAATAGCATACCAACATCGTTGTCCTGCAATGGTTTTACCAAAAATAAATAAACCAATGAGAGAAAGTAAAGCGACAATAAAAATTACTATAGAGAATTTTTCATAGAATTTAGCATCTACAGAAAGCACCAAAATTATAATAGGAATGGAAAACAAAATAAACAAGAATTGTTTACCGTAAATTTCTGTGAAATCAAAAATCGAGGTAGTATTTGTTACACTAGAAAGTGATGACGAATAAATATTTAGCCACCCCATTATTACTAATGTAAAGTAAATAGAAATGCTTATCCAATCGATATTACTAGTAACACTTTGGTTTTTCATTTTAATTTTTGAGTGAGTCTATTTTTATAGTTTTCCCGTTAATAGAATCTTTTGCTTTTCGGATTTTTAAAATGCTGTCTTGTAATTTTTGTTTTATTCTTGCAATACTATCTTGCTTGCTTCTTGGTAAAAGTTTGTCGTATTGTGCTTTTAAACTACCGTTAAGCATTCTTTTTTCTAAATCTATTCGTGTAATTTTTTTGGTAAGATATTTCTCCATCATAAGTGTTGCAATTGGTCCAGCCCATCGCGCACCCCAATATCCGTTTTCTACAAAAACTGCAATTGCAATTTTAGGATTGTCTGCAGGTGCAAATGCTACAAAAATCGAGTGATCTTGGAGTTTTACTCTTTGCCCATTAACTTTTAAATAATTTTCTGCGGTACCTGTTTTCCCTGCAAATTCTAAACCTGCAACTTCTAATCCATGTGCTGTACCTTTTTTATAAACATCTGTTAATCCACTAATTACTGGATCAAAATGTTTGCGATCAATGGTGGTTACATGTTTTGTTGTGTATGCTTTATCAATAGTTTCCCCTTCAATTCCTTTAATGATATGGGGTGTGAAATAATAGCCTCGATTTGCAACAGTTGCCATCATATTTGCTAATTGAATTGGTGTCATTAAAATTTCACCTTGACCAATTGCGTTAGATATAATTGCGGTACTTCGCCATCCGCCGTTTGGATATAATTTTTTATAAGTTTTTGATGTTGGAATTGATCCTCGTTTTCCGGTAGGTAAATCGGTACCCATATATTCTCCTAAACCAAAACTTTTTATGTGGTTTGCCCAAACATCAACTCCATCTGCTGGGTTTTTGTATTTATTAATGGTTCGCATAAATACATTCGCAAAATAGGTGTTGCAGGAATTGTAAATACCGTTATGCAATTTAGAAACTCCGGAGTCATGACATTTCATAAATCGACCACGAGCATAACTAAAACCGTGATGACATACAAAAGATGTTTCTTCATCAATCACACCTTCTTGTAATCCTATCAAGGCGGTTAATATTTTAAAGGGCGAACCTGGTGGATATTCTGCTAACAAACCTCGATCATATAATGGTTTTGCAATTGAATCGCGATACAGAAATGTATAATTTTTAGATCGTTGTCTTCCTACTAAAATACCAGGATCATAAGATGGTGCTGTAACCAAAGCTAAAATTTCTCCAGTTTTAGGTTCTATTGCTACAATTCCGCCCCATTTGTTAGTCATTAATTCTTCGCCATATTTTTGTAATTCGGCATCAATGGTAAGCATTAAATCTTCGCCTTGTTTGGCAATAGTATCGTATTTTCCATTTTTATAGGAACCGATTTCTCGGTTAAATTTATCTTTTAAGATATATTTTACACCTTTTTGACCTCTAAGCTGTATTTCGTAACTTTCTTCAACTCCTTGTTTGCCAATCAAATCTCCGCCGATGTAGTATGGATTATTTTTAACAATATTTTCATTGACTTGGGTTATAAATCCAAATATATTAGAGCCAAATTCTTCTTGATAGTCGCGCAATGAGCGTTTCTGAATATAAAAACCTTCGAATT
This sequence comes from Flavobacterium sp., assembly GCA_047636155.1. Taxonomy (GTDB): domain Bacteria; phylum Bacteroidota; class Bacteroidia; order Flavobacteriales; family Flavobacteriaceae; genus Flavobacterium. The sequence continues at coordinate 35,954 of JBLIJW010000003.1, forward strand.
TTCTAATTTTTTCTTGAAAGGCAGCATATTCCAATTTGTTCAATTGCGGTAAAAAAACCGATGGTAAAAGCGGACTATAAACTTTAGCTCTTTGTATTTTTTTCATAAAATCTTCTTTTGTAATTTCTAGGAGATTACAAAACTCTAGGGTATCCACATTTTTTACATCACGAGGAATAACCATAATATCATAAGAAGGTTGATTAGCTACTAGTAACTTTTTATTTCGATCATAAATATAGCCACGTTCAGGATAATCGTACTTTATCTTGATAGCATTATTTTGTGATTTTAACTTAAAGGAATCGTCAATAACTTGCAAATAAAAAATACGTACTAACAACAAAGTCGCGGTAATTATTACCATTGCAGGGAGTAATATCTTTCTCATCGTTTGGAAGGCTTAAATAAATAAATCAATAAAACGCCTATTATAATTGTGAAAATGCTGCTAATAAGTGTTCGCCATAAAATAATCAATATTAATTGAAATTCAAATAACTCTAAGGTATACATGATATAATGATGTATCACTATTGCTAATAATATGAAGGAAAATCGTTCTGGGGTTAAGTTGTCGTTTATTTTAACGGTTTGGTATTCGTAGCTTAGTCCGAAAGAAAAGCGAAAAATAGATGGTCTTATCATGGCTAAGATTAAACAAGAAGCCGCATGAACACCGCCAGAATCTGTAAAATAGTCTAAAGTTATGCCAAGTAAAAAACTTGCTATTAATAAGCCGTATTTGTTACTGTTAACAGGATAAAGAAGTACAAATAAAACGTAGGGATACGGATTAATATAGCCTAAAAAGTTAATATTATTAAAAACTAATACTTGTGCCGCGAGCAAAAGAATAAACCGCAAAAGATTATATAATAAATTACTGTTCATTTTTATTCTTTTTTTCTAATGCATCAAATTCTGGTTTTATTTTATTTTTAATGATATATACATGACCTAAACTAGTCATATCGTTAAATAATCGAACGTTTATTGTAAAAAAGTTAGTTTGATTGTCGGTATATATCTTGTCGATGGTACCAATGTTTATATTTTCAGGAAAAATGGTCGATTGACCGCCGGTAACAATAGTATCGCCACGTCTAACAGATGCTAATCTAGGTACATCAATTAGTTGCAAGAATCCGGTGCTTTTTCCGTTCCAAATCAACGATCCAAAGTGATTAGATTTTTTAATCTTTGCATTAATTTGAGATTTTGTATTTAAAATACTAATAACAGTAGCATAATTTTCAGATACGTTTTCTACAATTCCTACAATTCCTAAACTATTAATAACACCCATATCTGGGACAACGCCAGCTTTAATTCCAGAGTTTAAAGTCAAAAAATTCTCTCTAGTATTATAGGAATTTTTAATTATTTTGGAGTTGATAATATCAATTTGATCTAATCCTTTGAAAGCATTGTAATCAATAGGTTCTAAAGAATCTTTCATATTGAATAAAATACTCTTCAAACGACCATTTTCTAATGCCAATTCTTCATTTTTAGTTTTTAAATCAACATATTCGTTTACAGAACTAATCTTGTCATAAACTGCTCCGCTAAAGAAATTTGCAGAAGTGATCACCTTACTTTTATGGTACGAATGCGACTGAATAGTTAACGCAATTGCTATTCCCAAAAGCAGCAAAAACAGCATTCGATGGCTGTTTTTAAATATAAAATTAAATATTTGCTGCATAGTAATATCAAGATATAAAGTTAGAATTTCGAATAATTATCTGCTTGGATAAACAGAAGGATTTAGGCATCGAAAATTTATTTTATAAGTATACTTTTAAATTTCGGGATATTTTTTAGCGCCATTCCAGTTCCACGAACAACCGCTTTTAAAGGATCTTCAGCAATGTAAACTGGCAAGTCTGTTTTTAACGAGATTCGTTTGTCTAAACCACGTAACATACTTCCTCCACCGGCTAAATAAATTCCTGTATTGTAAATATCTGCCGCTAATTCTGGCGGTGTTTGAGACAAAGTTTCCATTACAGCATCTTCAATTCGCTGAATAGATTTGTCTAATGCTTTTGCAATTTCTCTAAACGAAACTTCTACTTGTTTGGGTTTTCCAGTAAGTAAATCTCTACCTTGAACAGACATGTCGTCTGGAGGAGTTTCTAATTGATCTGTTGCAGCACCAATTTGAATTTTTATTTTTTCTGCAGTAGTTTCTCCAACAAATAAGTTGTGTTGGGTACGCATGTAATATATAATGTCGTTTGTAAAAACGTCACCAGCAATTTTAACAGATTTATCACAAACAATTCCGCCTAAAGCGATAACTGCAATTTCCGTTGTTCCGCCACCAATATCCACAATCATGTTTCCTTTTGGTTGCATGATGTCAATTCCTATTCCAATAGCTGCTGCCATTGGTTCGTGAATTAAATATACTTCTTTACCGTTTACACGCTCGCAACTTTCTTTAACTGCACGCATTTCTACTTCGGTAATTCCAGAAGGAATACAAACAACCATTCTTAAAGCAGGTTGAAATAATTTTTTCTTTAGAGCAGGAATACTTTTGATAAACATTTTTATCATTTGTTCAGACGCATCAAAATCGGCAATTACTCCATCTTTTAAAGGTCGAATTGTTTTAATGTTTTCATGCGTTTTTCCTTGCATCATATTGGCCTCTTTTCCAACTGCAATTATCCTACCCGAAACTCTGTCTCGAGCCACTATTGACGGGCAATCAATAACTACTTTGTCGTTATGAATAATAAGAGTGTTTGCTGTTCCAAGGTCAATTGCGATATCCTCGGTCATGAAATCAAAAAATCCCATATGTTATTTGTGGGTTAAGAGGTTATTATTTTTGTTTTGCAAAGTTAAACAAATTAATGTTTAAAATGACGTGTTCCTGTAAATACCATTGCAAGATTATTATTATTGCAATAATCAATACTTAAAGCGTCTTTAATTGAACCTCCAGGCTGAATTACTGCTGTAATTCCAGCATTTCCCGCAATTTCTACACAATCCGGAAAAGGGAAAAATGCATCACTTGCCATAACAGATCCTTTTAAATCAAATCTAAAGTTTTTTGCTTTTTCAATAGCTTGATTTAAAGCATCTACACGAGAGGTTTGTCCGGTTCCAGAAGCTATTAGTGTATTGTTTTTTGCTAAAACGATGGTGTTTGATTTGGTATTTTTACAAATTTTAGAAGCAAAGATTAAATCATTTATTTCTTGTTCTGTTGGTTCTGTAGTAGTAACGTTGGTTAAACCTTCTTTAGTATCTGTGATGGCATTTTTATCTTGAACTAAAATTCCGTTAAGACAAGATCTAACTTGACTTTCAGGTAAAGTAACCTCGTGTTGTTTCAAAATAATTCTGTTTTTCTTTTCAGATAGTATTACAATTGCTTCCTCATCAAAATTTGGAGCAATTACAACTTCGCAAAATAACGAATTTATTTCTGTTGCAGTTGCTGCGTCTATAGTATTATTGGCAATTAAAACGCCGCCAAAAGCAGAAGTCGGATCGCCAGCTAAAGCAGAAACATACGCATCTTTCATGGTTTTTCTGGTTGCTAAACCACAGGCATTATTGTGTTTTAAAATTGCGAATGTTGGTTCGTCGTTTTTAAATTCTAAAATTAAGTTCACTGCAGCATCAACATCTAGCAAATTGTTGTAAGACAATTCTTTGCCGTGTAACTTGGTAAACATGGCATCAAAATCACCATAGAAAAATCCTTTCTGATGCGGATTTTCACCATAACGTAATATTTTACCGTTGGTTTCGCTAATTTTTAAAACTGCTTCTTCTTGATTTTTATTGAAATAATTAAAAATTGCCGTGTCGTAATGCGAAGAAACATTAAACCCTTTACCAGCAAAAGTTTTGCGCTGGTCTAAAGTAGTTGCGCCATTTTGATTGGTAATAATATCCAAAAGCAAATCGTAATCTTTCATAGAAGAAACAATCACGGTATCTTTAAAATTCTTTGCCGCAGCACGAATTAAAGAAATGCCACCAATATCAATTTTTTCAATAATATCGGCATCGCTTGCGCCAGAAGCAACCGTTTTTTCAAACGGATATAAATCTACAATTACCAAATCGATTTGCGGAATTTCAAATTCTTGCATCTGCGCAATATCGCCTTCATGATCTTGTCGGTTTAAAATACCACCAAATATTTTCGGATGCAATGTTTTCACACGACCGCCTAAAATAGAAGGATACGAAGTTACATCTTCTACCTTTTGAACCGGAATTCCTAAATTAGTAATAAAATCTTCCGTTCCGCCAGTAGAATAAATAGTTACATTTTGCTCGTGTAATTTGGTAACAATTGGTGCTAGTCCGTCTTTAGAAAATACCGAAATTAATGCTGCTTTAATTGGTTTTTTAGTGCTCATTGCGTTGTAGTTGTTGTAGTTATTTTGAGTTTGCAAAAGTAGCTTTTTACTAGCAGTTTGGCAATTTTAAGAAGTTTTTTTTAATCTAAGTTCCTATTTTTTTTGAAATAGGATTGCCTTGTCATTTTTATAAATGTAATTCCCGCTTTACGCTATTAGTTGGTGTTTTTTTGATCAAAAAACACCAAGCTAGCCGATAAAATCGGGATTATTGAATTATTGTAGTCTACTTTTGTAACATTTTTTTTAAAACCACTACTTATAACACAAGACCATACTCCAAAAAAATACTTTCATGTTATTATATTTTCGATTAGTTAAAGAAAGTTTTCAATTTGCAATGAATGCATTGCGCACTAACAAACTGCGTACCTTGTTATCTTTGCTTGGTGTAACAATTGGCATATTTTCAATAATTGCGGTTTTAGCTGCAGTTGATTCTTTAGATAAAAAGATTAAAAACGATTTAGCAAGTTTAGATAAAAACACTATTTACTTGGCCAAGTTTTCTTTTGGTCCATCCGAAATTCCGCGTTGGAAGCGCCAACAATTTCCAGATGTTACCTATGACGAATACCAAACGCTTAAAAGTAGTATGCCCGATGCCCAAAAAATGGCATACCAATTATTTGTCGCTCCAGAAACTATAAAATACGATGCTAAAGCAGTTTCTTCCATTAATGTAGTTCCTGTTTCTCATGAATTTATAGATATCCAAGGTTTAGAATTTTCGGAAGGTCGTTTTTTTAACGAATCCGAATCCAATTCTGGTACTGGCGTAATAGTAATTGGAGATGAAATAGCAAATAACTTGTTTGAAAACATGTCACCATTAGGTAAAGAAGTACGTTTATACGGACAGCGTTTTACCGTTATCGGAGTGCTAAAAAAACAAGGTGCAGGTTTATTTGGAGACAGTAATGATACTTCTGTTTACATTCCGGTAAATTTTTTAAGAAAAATGTACGGAGACAATAACGATTCTATGACACCAGTTATCGTAATTAAACCAGTAAAAGGAGTAGATATGCCAGCATTTAAAGCCGAATTATCACAAAAATTACGCAGCATGCGTGGCGTGAAAACTTCTGATATTGACAACTTTTTTATTAATGTGTTTTCTGGATTTACCGATTTGTTAGACGGAATTATAGGAAGTATGAATGTTGGTGGTTCCATTATTGCCTTATTTAGTTTACTCGTTGGTGGTTTTGGAGTTGCCAATATTATGTTTGTATCGGTAAAAGAACGAACCAATTTAATCGGAATTCAAAAGTCACTTGGTGCAAAAAATAAATTTATCTTATTTCAGTTTTTATTTGAGGCTATTATTCTATGTGTAATTGGTGGTTTAATCGGAATTTTAATGGTTTGGGTCATTGCATTAGGATTAACCAAATTATTAGATTTTGAATTTGTTCTTAGCTTTTTTAACGTTTGCTTAGGAACAGGTTTAGCTGCGATAATTGGTTTAATTTCCGGAATTTTACCTGCTATTTCTGCTTCTCGTTTAGATCCTGTAGAAGCTATAAGAACGGGAATGTAGTTCTTTGCAATCAAAACTTAAGAATTAAGTATTAAAAAGTAAAGCCGAAACTAAATTTTAGTTTCGGCTTTACTTTTTGTTGTAATTATATTCTATATTTTTATATTCAATATTCAATATTCAATATTCAAAATTCAAAACATTCTTAATTTTTAATCGATTAAACGTGTTTGCCAATTTCCCAATCGTGTTTTCCTAAATATTGGGTTGCACTTTCAATGGCGCCTTTTTCAATAGTTGTTCCCATACTATCGTTCCAACGGTTTAAATATCCAAATAGTGAAATAACTCCAAGCATTTCAACAATTTCGCCTTCGTTCCAATATTTATATAATTCGGTTTTGATTTTTTCGTCTACGCCATTTGGAATTTGTGAGGCAACCAACGCAAAATCTAATGCAGCGCGTTCTGCTTCCGAAAAAGATGGATGTTTTTTATATTCCCAAATATTATCTAGTTGTTCTTGGTTTGCACCATATCTTTCTGCAGCGCGAATAGTATGTGCTTGGCAATATCTGCAACCAGCAGCGTTGCTAGAAACCCACCCAATCATACGTTTTAATGCAGAAGTTACGCGACCTTGATTTTCCATAACTGCTTTATTCAAATTAATAAAAGCCTTAGAAATTTCTGGTCGGTGTTGCATGGTTAAAACTGAATTCGGGCAAAACCCTAAAGTTTCATTAAAAAACTCGGCTAATTTTTTGGTTTCTTCGTCGTGATTCGCAGATAACGGATTTATTAAAGGCATTTTTTTAGATTCAAAGGTTCAAAGAAAAAAATTCGCAAAGGTTTAAAAATTCAAAATTTCACAATTTAAAATAATTCCTTAAAAAAGTCCATTTATCTCTGCATCAATTCGGTTAATAATCATTCCTAAATCTTCTGGATTATTAACAAAATCAATATCATCCACATCAATAATTAATAAATTTCCTTTATTATAGGTTGTAATCCAAGCTTCATAACGCTCATTTAATCGGCTTAAATATTCAATAGAAATTGAGTTTTCATATTCTCGTCCACGTTTATGAATTTGACCAACTAAATTTGGAATCGAACTTCGTAAGTAAATTAATAAATCTGGTGGTTTGACCAGACTTTCCATTAATTCAAATAAAGAAGAATAATTCTGAAAATCGCGGTTGGTCATTAACCCCATTGCATGCAAATTGGGAGCGAATATATGAGCATCTTCATAAATCGTTCGGTCTTGAATTATTTTCTTCCCGCTTTCACGAATTTGTAAGACCTGCCGGAATCTGCTATTTAGGAAATAGATTTGCAAATTAAAGGACCAACGTTCCATTTGATGGTAAAAATCATCTAAGTATGGGTTGTCTACAACGTCTTCATATTGCGCTTCCCATTTAAAATGTTTGGCCAAGAGCTGGGTTAAAGTTGTTTTTCCTGCTCCGATATTTCCTGCTACTGCTATGTGCATTATGGTATTAGTATTTTATAATTCGTAATTCCTTTATTGGTAAAAATAGATAAAATTTGGTCTTTGTAATAAAAATTTAGAAAGCTTTTCTCCACAATTTCAATAGTTATTATATTTTGAGATATTCTGTTTTTTACAAACAATTGCATTTCATTGGAGTATAAAATATTATTGTTAGATATAACCTGCAATGCATTCATATTTTCTGCCTTTCCTAAAGAAGTTGTATTACCATAAATTGTTGTTGTAAACCAATTGTTTTTGGAATCAATCCAATAAAAATTATTAAAATCTGTGTAATAAAGTACAACAGGATTAGTTAAAGGATTTCCTAAAGTTTTGTAGGTATTTGAGTTTAAATCGTATAATCCAATTTGTTGGGAATTGGTGTCTAATGTCCAGATTTTATTTTGCCCAGATAATCCCGCGCACTTAGTAAGAATCGGATTCTCTATTTGATTAAAATCTACTTTTTGTATCTCATTTAATTGATTGTCTAGTAGTTGGACGGTGTTGAAGTTTTCGTAAAACAGTACAATTTTTAGAGGATTCGTTATATCAACCTTGGTTAACTTCCCTAAAGATAAATTTTGATATTCTTTAGTTTGGCCTTCAAAATATTTAATTAATATGTTATTTCTAACAAAATAATAATTTTTAAACCCGTCGAAACCTGCAAAATAATCTGCATTAAATGCAATTTTTGAATCTTCGTCCAAGTTCAAAGTTTTGACTTGAGCGCAGCAAATCATTTGAAAGCCGAAAACAATAATTAAAAGAAGGTTCTTCATATATTTTGCTAATTTACATTAAACCTTTGAGATAGTTTATGGTCTAATTTAAATATTTAACTTTTTTTGTAACAAAGTATGACTAAAATCGTCCTACTTAATCTACTATATCTTCAAACAAAACATATTATGAAAAATTTTTTAATTCTCTCTTTTTTAATAATTTCTGCAACTTCCGTTTGGTCTCAAAAAGATTTTCAAGGAATGGCAGTTTACGAATCAAAAACTAGTACCGCCGAAATGACAAAGCGTTTTGAGGGCAATAAAAATATTACTCCAGAAATGCAAAAAACAATTGAAGAAAGGATGAAAAGTGCTTTCGAAAAAACGTTTATATTAAATTTTGATAAAACATCATCCATCTATAAAGAAGAAGAAAAAGTAGAAAATGGTGCGCAATCTGGCGGCGGTATGCGAATGATGATGAACTCTATGACTGGTGGCGGCGGTACTTATTATAAAAATGCCAAAGAAAAAACGTATGTCGTAAATAAAGAATTTATGGGTAAAGAATTTTTAGTTAAAGATTCTTTGTCAAAATTAAATTGGAAAATGGAATCAGAATCACGAGTAATTGGCGGATACACTTGTTACAAAGCCACGGCAGTAAAAGAAGCGAGTAAAACCGATTTTAGAAACTACCGTCAAAAAAACAAAGAAGAAAAAGTAGAAGTAGCAAAATTGGATGGGGTAAAAAAAGAAGAATCTAAATCTACTAGTTTTTTGGATGAAGTAGAGTTGCCGAAAGAGATAGTTGTTACCGCTTGGTACACGCCAGAAATTCCGGTAAACCAAGGTCCAGAAAATTATTGGGGATTACCAGGTTTAATTTTAGAAGTTAACGATGGCAAAACCGTAATGCTTTGTTCTAAAGTAGTGTTAAATAGTAAAGATAAGGTAGCGATAAAACCTGCAACAAACGGCAAAGTAGTTTCTCAAAAAGAATATGATGAAACGGTGCTTAAAAAAATGGAAGAATATAGAGAAATGAATGGTGGTGGTCGTGGCGGTATGCGTTTTGGCAAATAATAACCACAAACTTTAAACTATTTACCATGAAATTAATTTTAACTTTATTTATATTTCTTGTCGGATTTTTAGGATTTTCTCAAGCTAATTTTCGAGGAATTGCAACCTATGAGTCTAAATCAGATACTAAAATAACCATTTCCGGAATGGATGAAGCACAACAAGAAATATTCCGGAAAAAGATGGCAAAATTTAATGAAATAACTTTTGAATTACAATTTTCTCCTACAGAATCTATCTACAAAGAAGTCCAAAAATTAGAATTGAATAACAAAAATTCTTTAGGAAGTAGCCGAAATTTTGATATAAAATATAAAAATTTAAAGGATAAAGTTATGCTAACGGAAACAGAAATGTTTGAAAAAGCATTTTTAATTTCCGAAAAGTTACCAGAGTATAATTGGAAATTCATTCCTGAAACCAAAACGATAGGAAATTATTCGTGTCAAAAAGCCATAGCTATAATTCCTGTTTCCGAAGAAGAAAAAGCAGATTATGAAAAGCAATTAAAAGAGCAAGAAAAAAATCCAACTAGTTTTTTTGTATCGTATGTTCCTCAAGAAGCTATTATAACAGTTTGGTTCACAGCTGACATTCCTATAGCAAATGGTCCTAAAGATTATTGGGGTTTGCCCGGATTAATTTTAGAAATAAATGATGGAAACACGGTAATTCTTTGTTCTAAAATTGTTTTAAATCCGAAAGAAAAATTCAAAATTAAAAAACCCAATAAAGGAAAAGAAATAACGCGCAAAGCATTTGATAAAATTCAATCGGAAAAATTTGAAAGTATGAAAGATGGTAACGGTGTAATTAAAATACAAGCTTTTCAAAATTAAATCGTCTAATTAAGTTTATAATGAATACCACCTTCTATAATTATCCAATGAAAAAAATTATCCTATTTGTATTTCTGATTATCAGCTGCCTTTCCTTTTCTCAAAATATTAAGGTCGAAGGCGTTATTTTAGAAAAATCTAATTCGCAGCCGCTAGAAATGGCAAATATTATGGCGGTAAATCAAGATACCAAAGCAATGGATGCGTATGCTATTACCAACGACAAAGGTAAATTTGTTTTGAATCTTAAAGCAAATACCAACTATTCTATAAAGGTGAGTTACATTGGTATGCAAAATAAAGAGCTTAACTTAGAAACCAAAACTCAAAATATAATTCAGAATATTGCATTAGAAGAAGGCGGAATTGCGCTTGACGGAGTAGAAATTGTGCGCGAAATGCCCGTTTCTATAAAAGGCGATACCATTGTTTATAATGCAGATTCGTTTAAAAGCGGAACAGAAAGAAAACTAGAAGATATTCTTAAAAAACTTCCTGGAGTTACCGTTAATGAAGATGGTGAAGTTGAGGTAGAAGGTAAAAAAGTCACAAAATTAATGGTAGAAGGGAAAGATTTTTTTGATGGTGATACCAAATTAGGAGTTAAAAATATTCCTGCAGATGCTATTGATAAAGTACAGGTTTTAAGAAATTATAACGAAAATTCTATCTTAAAAGGAGTAGAGAATAACCAAGATAATTTGGCAATGAACATTAAGCTAAAATCTGGAAAGAAGAATTTCTGGTTTGGCGATGTTACTGCTGGCGGTGGATTTAGTGATAAGGCAGATCGTTATATAATAAATCCTAAATTATTTTATTACAATCCTAAATACAGCATAAACGTAATAACCAATTTTAATAATATTGGCGAATTGCCATTAACCGCACAAGATTATTTTAAATTCACAGGCGGATTCAGAAGTTTGGGTTCCAAAGGTGGTTCTAATTTTAATATTTCGTCTAACGGATTAGGAATTTCTTTATTACGAAATAATCGCGCAAAAGAAATAGAAACTAAATTCGGCGCAACCAATTTTTCATACAATGTGAGTAAAGCTTGGACTTTAAGTGGATTCGGAATTGTGTCTGACGCTACAAATGAGTTACAAACCAAATCGAGAAGTACCATTTTAGCAACTGGCGATACACAGAATACAGATGAAAATTCGCTGCAAAAAACAACTTTAGGATTGTTTAAATTTAGTAGTAGTTACAAACCAAGTACAAAATTACAAATAGATTATGATGTTCTTGGTCGTTTCTCTAAACAAGACGAAGCTTCTAATTTATTCAGACAAGCAATAACTTCCTCTGGAACAACTAATGAAAATATTGCCACAGAAAAAAGCCAACAACCAATTTCTGTCAATCAAAATTTCGGATTATTTTTTACTAAAAACGAGAAAAATGTTTTTGCGATAGAGATGCAACATTTGTATCAAAACGAAGATCCTTTTTATAACGCTAATTTACAAAGTCAGCCATTTAATTTTACAGGATACAATACATTGCAAGACAGAAATGATATTAATCAAAACAAGTTTGTTCAAACCAATAAACTAGATGCCAAAATAGATTATTATTATATGTTAACCGACAAAAGCAATGTTAATATAACCTTCGGAAATGTCTATTCGCACCAAAACTTTAATTCCTCAATCTTTCAGATATTAGATAACGGAACTATAAATAATTTAAACGCAACAGAGAACACTAATAATGTTGCCTATAATTTTAACGATGTCTATGTAGGTTTTCATTATAAAATACTAACAGGTAAATTCACTTTCACACCAGGTTTTTCTGTGCATAATTTTAACTTAAATAACCAACAATTAGGAAATGATTACAAACAAAGCTTTGGGCGTTTATTGCCAGATTTCTTAGCTATTTATCAAATAAAAAAGTCAGAAAATTTAACCTATAATTTTGCATACACTAACAACTTCACAGACATTAATCAGTTAGCAGAAGGTTTTGTTTTTTCTAATTACAATTCGCTTTTTAGAGGTAACCGCCAGTTAGAAAACTCTATTTCGCAAGTGCACACGCTGCGATATTTTAAATACAACATGTTTAATTTCGAAAATATATTTGCCAATCTTACCTATTCTCGTCAAATCGAAGCGATAAAAACAAATGCAAATTTTGAGGGTATTAACCAATCTTCTGTGCCGTTTAATTCACCTTTTGCAGACGAATCTATTTCTGCAAATGCAAACTACGGTCGTTCGTTTTTAAAGAATTATAAGGCAAATGCTCGGGTAGGATTTTCACGAAACCTGTTTAATAACCAATTAGCAGGAGTTAACAACATTTCCAAAAGCTACACACAAAACTATACAGTTTCTGCTTCTACAAATTATAAAAAGTTACCAAATTTAGAAGTTGGTTATAACATTACCGTTAACGAGTATAATAACGCAAACGGAATCACCAAATTTTTTACAGAAAGGCCTTTCGCCAAACTAGACTACTTTTTTCTTAAAAGTTGGTCTTTCGTTTCCGAGTATGAATTTTACCATTACTACAGCAAAGACAAAACCATCAACAACGAATATGATTTTCTTTCGGCTAGCATCATTTACCAAAAGAAAGATAGCAAATGGGAATACAAAGCAGGTGTAACCAATTTATTAAATACAACATCCTTAAACGACGATAGTTTTAGCCAATTCTCTACAAGAACATCGCAATACACCGTGCAACCGCGGTACATAATATTTAGTTTAAAATACAATTTATAATAATTTGTGCGTTACGGTATTTTCATTAGCATTGCAATACCGTCGCGCTTTCGGCAGTCGCTTTGCGGTTTTTTGACAAAACTGCAAGAGCTTCAACAAAGCCTCAATCGCTAACGCATAAAAAAATCGGATTCCATAACAGAATCCGATTTTTTTATATGCAATTTATATTTTTTTTAAAAGAATTAAAGTCCAAAAGCAGTCTTCACTTTATCTACAAAATCTAATTTCTCCCAAGTAAACAAATCTACAGTAACGGTTTTAGGTTCGCCATTTGGCAAGGTAAAAGTTTTAGTAACCGTTTCTGGTGTTCTACCCATATGACCGTAAGCAGCCGTTTCACTATAAATAGGATTTCTTAATTTCAAACGTTGCTCGATAAAATAAGGTCGCATATCAAATATTTCTGCAACTTTTTTACCAATTTCGCCATCTGTTAAACCAACTTTTGACGTTCCGTAAGTTACTACATTTATTGAAGTTGGTTTTGCAACACCAATAGCATAAGAAACCTGAACCAAAATTTCATCAGCAACACCGGCAGCAACCAAGTTTTTAGCAATATGTCTTGTTGCATAAGCCGCAGAACGATCTACCTTACTTGGGTCTTTTCCAGAAAATGCACCACCACCGTGAGCACCTTTTCCGCCATACGTATCTACAATAATTTTTCTGCCAGTTAATCCAGTATCGCCATGCGGTCCGCCAATTACAAAAACGCCAGTCGGATTAATATGGTAGGTTATTTCGTCATTAAATAAATGAGAATATTGTGGGTATTTCGCTTTAATTCTAGGAATTAAAATCGAAATTAAATCTCCCTTTATCTTTGCCAGCATTTCATCATTTGCAGCATTTTTGTCTTCTCTTGAATTAGATTTTGGCTTCACAAAATCATCATGCTGCGTAGAAATAACAATAGCGTCAATTCGTTGCGGTTTGTTATCGTCAGAATATTCTAATGTAACCTGAGATTTTGCATCCGGACGCAAATAGGTAATTTCAGAATTTTCTCTTCTCAAATTAGCTAATTCTCTCAATAATGCATGAGATAAATCCAAAGCCAACGGCATGTAATTTTCTGTTTCATTGGTTGCATAACCAAACATCATTCCTTGATCGCCAGCGCCTTGTTCCTCTTTATTAGCTCTGTCAACTCCTTGGTTAATATCTCCAGATTGCTCGTGAATCGCAGAAAGTACACCACAAGAATCGGCTTCAAACATATACTCACTTTTAGTGTAACCAATTTTACGAATTACTTCGCGTGCAATTTGTTGTACATCTAAATAGGTAGTTGATTTTACTTCACCTGCCAAAATAACTTGACCTGTGGTTACCAAGGTTTCGCAAGCTACTTTACTTTCTGGGTCAAAAGCTAAAAAATTGTCAATTAACGCATCACTAATTTGATCTGCAACTTTGTCTGGATGTCCTTCACTTACCGATTCAGACGTAAATAAATATGCCATATTTTAAAAATTAAATATTTTTAATATGGAAAATTTTGAAAAAATAGTTCGTGTAAAAGTACTAAAGGGAAGTTCCTGCTTTAGCATTTTTTTAACGAGGTTGCAATCAGTTCAAATTTTTCCTCTTATTCTAGATCGCAAAGGTACAAAAATGTATTTTAATTCGTCGTAACTTAATAAAATCTTTTTATTCAAACTAACAAACTCAAATAATGTTAAAATATTTGTTATAGTTTGATAGAAGTTATAAAATTCTTAACTTTCCATTTAATAAATTTAAAAACAATATATTATGAAAAAAATTTTACTTTCTTTATTATTAATTCCTATCGCAGGTTTTTCGCAGAATTTAATAATTCAAAATTTTGATGTCTTTCCAACATCGTGGACTCAGACTAATCAAAGTACTACAGCAGGTACTACGGAAGGTAGTACTTGGACTCAAGGTAATGCAACTTCAAATACCTATATTAATGGCGGTGCAGGCGGATTTAATGGTGGTTTAACTTCTTACAGCTGGGTTAATTTTAATAGCACAACCGGAAATAGTACTATTAGTAATTGGCTTATTACTCCGGTAGTTAGTTTGATGAATGGTGATGTAATATCCTTTTACATTATCAAAGGACTTAGCGGCGG
>JBLIJW010000004.1:0-49721 GCA_047636155.1 Flavobacterium sp.
CCGAATTTAGTTTCTGCAAATCGCATGTTTTCAGTTAACAAGAAATGCTGCATAATATTGGTTTCAAAGTCAGATTTAGAAACTACAATCTGTTTGTCCTTTCCTTGAATTATATGCATTAAAAACTCAGTATTTACTTCATTAAATTTCGCAATAGGTAAAAACAAATGGTAAAAGTTAAATTTCCAAATGGGTAAAATAATAAGTTGATTCGCAATGAATAAACTGTTTTCTTCAATTTTATCGGATGACAATTCTGCTCGAAGGGCTTTATATTTAAGTCTAAGTTCAGATTTATTCATCTTCTAATTGGGTAGTAATATGAAAAATAGCATCGCCTTGGTATACCAAAGAAGCATCATTTACATTAATTAAATAACCACTATTTGGCGCTTTCATTTGGTGTTCTATCTTGCCAAAAGGATCAGAAATCATTGCAATTACTTGTCCTTTTTTTACATAACTTCCTATAGTAGCCAAACCATGAAACATTCCAGAAAAATTAGCACGAATCCAATTGGAGTTTTCTATAAAGACTGATTTTTTTAACGGATTATCTACTCCAAACTTTGGATGCAGCATGTCCAAATAACTCAAAATTCGTTTCGTGCCTTCAACACCATGTCTTGTAACTTCAAGATTTAAATCTAAAGATTTTCCTCCTTCAAAAAGCAACATTTTAACACCACGTTTGTCGCAAGCATTTCTAAAACTTCCGGCAATATTAGCAGAATATAAGGTAAACGGTGCATTGAAAATTTGTGCTAAATTTTTTAATTCAGGATTGTTTTTCACAATTCTAATTTGTGGAGCATTAAATCTGCTTGCACCACCAGCATGAAAATCTATAGCATAATCTATGTGAGGAATTATTTTAGTAACCAAAAAATGAGCAAATCTAGATGCTAACGATCCATTTTTACTACCAGGAAAAACCCTATTTAAATCTCGTTTATCCGGAAATTCTCGCATTTGATTTATAAATCCAAAAATATTTATAATAGGAATACAAATAATGGTTCCCGTTTTGGGTTTATTAATTTTATCTACGATAATTTTTCTTATAATTTCGGTTCCGTTTATTTCATCGCCATGCAAACCGGCGCTAAGCAAAACTGTCGGTCCAGGAATTTTAGAATGTTCTACAATTACCGGAATATTCATTTTTGACATTGTTTGTAACTTGGCAATATTGAATTCGATTATTTTTTTAGTTCCAGGTAAAATTTCTTCACCCAACAAATAAAAGGGGTTTTGCATTTTTGTTTATTCTTTAATTAATGTTAAAAGTATAAATTTTAATTGTAAAAACAGGCTCATAATTTGTAAATTTGCTAGATGCAAAGTTCGCTCGATTTACAAATTCAAACTTTACCAGATAACCCTGGCGTATACCAATACTACGATAAAGACGATAGAATTTTATATGTTGGCAAAGCCAAAAATTTAAAAAAAAGGGTTTCTTCTTATTTTAACAAAGTCCACGATGCCGCCAAAACTCGTGTTATGGTACGCAAAATTGTGACTATAAAACACATTGTTGTAGCTAGTGAAAGTGATGCGTTGTTGCTAGAAAATAACTTAATCAAAAAACTTCAACCACGATACAATGTATTACTTAGAGACGATAAAACGTATCCTTGGATCTGTATAAAAAACGAACCCTTTCCTAGAGTTTTTCCTACCAGAAGAATGGTTAAAGACGGTTCAGAATATTTTGGTCCGTATACAAGTTTTAAAACAGTACATGTAATTTTTGATTTATTTAAAGAATTGTATCCTTTACGAACTTGTAATTATGATTTAAACAAGAGTAATATAAAAAGTGGCAAATTTAAAGTTTGTTTAGAATACCATTTAGGAAATTGTAAAGGCGGATGCGAAGGCTTGCAATCGGAAGAAGAGTATCAAACCCAAATACAAGCAATCAGAGAAATTTTAAAAGGCAATTTTAAAGAAAGCATGCGCGATTTTAAACAAAAGATGAAATTTTTTGCAGAAGAAATGAAATTTGAACAAGCGCAAAAAATGAAAGAAAAGATTTCTGTTTTAGAAAATTACCAATCTCGATCTACTGTTTTAAATCCGAAAATAAGTAATGTAGATGTCTTTTCTATAATTTCTGATGAGGTTTCTGCTTATGTGAATTTTTTACAAATTTCTCATGGAGCAATTGTACGATCATATACTTTGGCATTAAAAAAGAAACTAGATGAAACCGACGAAGAATTATTAGAACTAGCAATAATTGAACTTAGAGAGCGTTTTCAATTACTTACAAGGGAAATTATTGTGCCGTTTAATTTAGATTTAGGCGAAAAAATAAAAATTACAGTTCCGCAATTGGGGGATAAAAAGCAGATTTTAGAACTATCCGAAAGAAATGCGAAATACTATAGGTTGGATCAATTAAAGCAAATGCAAATTGTAGATCCAGAAAGACATACAAATAGAATAATGGCGCAAATGAAGAAAGATTTGCGGCTATCTGTTGAACCAAGACATATAGAATGTTTTGATAATTCTAATATTCAAGGAACTAATGCGGTTGCAGCATGTGTTGTTTTTAGAGATGGAAAACCTTTTAAAAAAGACTACCGACATTTTAATATAAAAACCGTTGTTGGTCCAGATGATTTTGCATCTATGGAAGAAGTGGTTTATAGAAGATACAAACGAATGTTGGATGAAAGTATCCCTTTGCCACAATTAATAATTATAGATGGAGGAAAAGGCCAACTTTCTTCGGCATTAAAAAGTTTAGACGATTTAGGCTTACGAGGAAAAATTGCAATTATCGGAATTGCAAAACGACTAGAAGAATTATTTTATCCAGGAGATTCTGCTCCGTTATATTTAGATAAAAAATCAGAAACCTTAAAAGTAATTCAGATGTTGCGAAATGAAGCGCACCGATTCGGAATTACACACCATCGCGATAAAAGAAGTAAATCTGCCTTGAATTCCTCACTAGATTCTATTGCAGGGGTAGGCGAAAAAACTATGGAAACTTTAATAAAACATTTTAAAAGTGTTAAAAGATTAAAGCTAGCTACAGAAAAAGAAATATCTGAAGTGGTTGGAGTATCAAAAGCCAAAAAAATTCACGACTTTTACCAGGCTAACAACAATCAAAATTAAAAGCTAATGGTTTTGGCACCAGCTTTCTTTGCCTTTATTCCTCTTGCAATTTTTCTTTTGAAAGAAAAATGCAATCTAGTATCTATTATAAAAAAATTAAATTTTTTGCAAAAATTACCTTTATCTAGTAATCAAATAAAGTCCATTTTATTTACATTTTTTATTATCCTTAGTTTTCAAAATAATTTTGCTCAAGAAAAAGCACATACTCCAAAAATTGGTTTGGTATTAACTGGTGGCGGTGCAAAAGGTTTTGCCCACATTGGTGTTTTAAAAGTGCTAGAAAAAAAAGGAATTAAGATTGACTGCATTGGCGGTACAAGTATGGGCGCAGTCGTTGGTGGTTTGTATGCTGCCGGTTACAATGCAGAACAATTAGATTCTATTTTTTCAAATACCAATTTTGACCAATTGCTTCAGGATTTTGTTCCAAGAACATCAAAAAGTTATTATGAAAAAAAAAATAACGATTTATATGCCATCACCTTACCATTCAAAAAGTTTGGCATTGGTATTCCGCTTTCTTTATCTAAAGGATTGTACAATTATAATTTGTTAACCAGATTAACAAGTCATGTAAGAAAAACTAATGATTTTAGTAAACTACCTATACCTTTTATATGCATAGCAACAGATATAGAAAAAGGTAAACAAGTAATTTTAAATTCGGGCTGTTTGCCACAGGCTATATTAGCAAGTTCGTGTTTTCCGACGCTATTTTCCCCCGTTGAAATTAATAACAGAATGCTAGTAGATGGCGGCGTTTTAAATAATTATCCGATAGAAGAAGTGAAAAAAATGGGTGCAGATATTATAATCGGTGTAGACGTGCAAGACGATTTAAAAGACAGAGATTATTTAGTAGAAGCAACCAGAATTTTAGTGCAAATATCAAACATGCAAACGCTTAGTAGCATGCAGAAGAAAATAGCAGAAACAGACATTTACATAAAACCTGAAGTAGAAAAGTATAGCGTAATTTCATTTGATAAAGGAATAGAAATTATAACAAAAGGAGAAGAAGCCGCAAATTTGGTATTACCGCAATTAGAAGCGTTGCAGAAGGAATTTGCCTTTTACAAAAAACCAAAATTAAATATAGAAACAGATAGTTTAAATGTTGTTGCTATTAAAATTGACGACTTAAATAACTTTACACGAGCGTATGTCATTGGTAAATTAGGATTTAATCAAGGAAAAAAAGTAGGCTATAATGAATTAGATAAAGGAATTAACCAATTAAATTCAACAGGAAACTTTAGTTACATCAATTATACAATTAAATCTTTAGGTGATAACGAAGACCAACTTATACTACATTTAAAAGAAAATAAAGTGAATACCTTTTTAAAGTTTGGTTTGCATTACGACGGTCTTTATAAAAGTGCTGTTTTGATAAACTTTACTCAAAAAAAATTACTGTTTAAAAACGATGTGTTTTCATTTGATTTAGGTCTTGGAGATAATTTTAGGTACAACTTAGATTATTATATTGATAACGGATTTTATTTTAGTTTTGGATTTAAATCCTATTTCAATCAATTTAATAAAAACGTTCAAACCGATTTTAATAATGGTACTTTGTTTGATCAATTAGGAATTAATACTTTAAATATTGACTATTCTGATCTTACAAACCAAGCATATTTGCAAACTATTTTTGCTAAAAAGTTTAGTCTTGGAGCCGGATTGGAGTTAAAACACTTAAAAATAAAATCTAAAACCCTAGAAGATATAAACGCTACTTTTGATAATAGCGATTATTTAAGCGTTTTTGGTAACCTTCGTTACGATTCTTTTGATAATAAATACTTTCCTAAAAAGGGATGGTTTTTAAATGGCGAAATTCAGTCCTACATTTATTCTTCTAATTTTTCTAACGAGTTTAATCCTTTTACCATAATGAAAGGTGATGGTGCATTTGCAAAAAAAATAACCAAACATCTTGCACTAAACCTACAAACAGAAGCGGGTTTTGCGGTAGGAGAAACTAGTGTTCCGTATTTAAATTTTGTACTTGGCGGATATGGATTCAATCCTGTTAATAATTTTAAATCCTTTTATGGATATGACTTTTTATCTATTTCTGGAGATAGTTTTATAAAATCGACAGTAACTTTTGATTACACCATTTTTAGAAAAAACCATATTAACCTTTCTGCAAACTTTGCAAACGTTGGCACAAAATTGTTTTCAACAGGTAATTGGATTGCCACGCCAACCTATTCTGGCTATGCACTTGGTTATGGTTTAGAGACAATTCTTGGTCCGGTTGAGTTAAAATATAGCTTTTCTCCAGAATTATCCAAAAGCTTTCTTTTTATAAATTTAGGCTTTGCTTTCTAACAACAGAAATACACAAAAATTTGTGCTATTTAAAACAAAAAAAGTATATTTGGGCAAATAATTTTAATAAAAAGAAACATAATTATGTCAATTTGGAGAAAAAAATCCCTTGCACTTTTAATGTCCGAAGCAGATGAATCTGAAAAAGGACTTAAAAGAACTCTTTCTTCTGGAGCATTAGTTGCGCTAGGAATAGGAGCAATTATTGGAGCTGGTTTGTTTTCCCTTACGGGAATTGCAGCTGCAGATCATGCTGGTCCAGCGGTAACTTTGTCTTTTGTGTTAGCAGCAGTTGGTTGCGGTTTTGCAGGTTTGTGCTACGCAGAATTCGCATCTATGATTCCTGTTGCGGGTAGTGCATATACATACTCGTTTGCTACAATGGGTGAATTTATGGCATGGATAATTGGTTGGGATTTAGTACTAGAGTACGCACTTGGTGCCGCAACCGTTGGTGTAAGTTGGTCTCGATATCTACTCGAATTGTTAGGAAAATTCAATATACATCTGCCCGCCGAGTTAATATGTTCTCCTTGGGAAAAACTTACTTTAAGCGACGGAACAATTCTTGATGGCGGAATAATAAATCTTCCTGCCATACTTATTGTTGCCATGTTATCTCTTATATTAATTAGAGGAACAAAAGAATCTGCAAGTATGAACAACGTTTTAGTAATTTTAAAACTTACTGTGGTAATTATATTTATCGTTTTAGGTTGGAAATTTATTAATCCAGAAAATTATATTCCTTACATTCCAGAAAACACAGGTGTTAAAGGGCAATTTGGTTGGTCTGGTATTGCAGCCGGTGCAGGAACAGTTTTCTTTGCATTTATTGGTTTTGATGCCGTTTCTACCGCAGCGCAAGAAGCTAAAAATCCACAAAAAGGAATGCCAATTGGTATACTAGGTTCTTTAGTGATTTGTACTATCTTATATGTTCTTTTTGCTCACGTAATGACAGGATTAGTACCTTATTATAAATTTGCAGGAGATGCCAAACCAGCAGCTACAGCTTTCGCCGCAACAGGATATGACTTTTTGCAAACAGGTTTAATTGTAGCTATTTTAGCAGGTTATACTTCGGTAATATTAGTAATGTTAATGGGACAAAGCCGTGTGTTTTATTCTATGAGTAACGATGGTTTGCTTCCTAAGTTCTTTAGTGATATTCACCCAAAATTCCGTACTCCTTGGAAAACTAATTTATTCTTCATGGTATTTGTGAGTGCATTCGCTGGTTTCGTGCCGGTTAGCGATCTTGGCCACATGGTTAGTATCGGAACCTTATTAGCATTTTCGCTAGTATGTATAGGGATTTTAATAATGAGAAAAAAGATGCCAGATGCTAAACGTGCATTCCGTACTCCATTTGTGCCATTTGTACCAATAGCAGGTGTTGCCGTTTGTGGATATTTAATGTATTCTTTACCAGAAGAAAGCTGGTATCGATTAGTTATCTGGATGGCAATTGGTGTTGTATTTTACTTTATATATGGTAAAAAGAACAGTGTATTGAATGTAAAAAAATAGTGAAATCTTATTAAATAAATTTTAAGCGGCAACTTCATTATGAAGTTGCCGTTTTTTTTCACAATTAAATGCTTAGTCTTTCGATAGAAAAATTTTTTTTCCGATATTTGTAAGTATAAAGAAATGGGACATTTTACTTTTACTTTTAAAATTCCTTATAAAAAGAAGCCCAGAATGAGCCTTTTTCTTTTGAGTCTTCACGAATTATAGGTTTTCCAATAATTTAATAATACTAACTTTAAAAATAAGAAAATGCCATTATATCATAAATTAGGGAATATTCCACACAAAAGACATACTCAGTTTGAAAAACCAAACGGTGGTTTTTATTACGAACAGCTTTTTGGCACAGAAGGTTTTCATGGTCATGCTTCACTCTCGTATCATGTTCACAGACCAACTCAGGTTAAAGAAATTGTAAAATCATACTCTGTTGAACCAAAGATTGCTATCGACAAAAACATAAAATCCTTATTGCTTAAAGGTTTTGAAGTGCAAGCTAAAGACGATTTTTTAGACAGTCGCAAAACCATGCTTATAAATAGTGATTGTCAAATCGGATTAGCTGCGCCAAGAAAATCGCTTACCGAATATTTTTATAAAAATGCCGATGCTGACGAAATGATTTTTATTCATCGTGGTTCTGGTACTTTGCGCACCATGTTAGGAAATGTAAAATTTCAATATGGAGATTATTTAATTATTCCGCGCGGAATCATTTACCAAATTCAATTTGATACAGAAGATAATCGATTGTTTTATGTCGAGTCCTTTGCTCCTTTTTACACACCAAAACGGTATAAAAACGATTCTGGTCAACATTTAGAACACAGTCCTTTTTGCGAGCGCGACTTTAAACTGCCTTCTGAATTAGAAACACACGATGAAAAGGGCGATTTTCTTATCAAAATCAAAAAACAAGGAATGTTGCACGAAGTAGTTTACGCAACACATCCTTTTGATGTTACAGGTTGGGATGGATATAATTTTCCGTATGGATTTTCTATTCATGATTTTGAACCAATAACAGGAAGAGTACACCAACCGCCACCAGTGCACCAAACTTTTGAAACCAGCACTTTTGTAGTTTGTTCTTTTTGTCCGCGATTATACGATTACCATCCAAAATCAATTCCAGCACCATATAATCATAGCAATATTGATTCTGATGAGGTTTTGTATTATGTAGATGGAGATTTCATGTCAAGAAATAATATCGAACAAGGTCATATCACTTTACATCCAAAAGGAATTCCTCATGGTCCAGCACCAGGCGCGATGGAAAGAAGTATTGGTCATACAAGTACAGAAGAATTAGCGGTAATGGTAGATACTTTTCGACCATTAATGGTTACCGAAGAAGCTATGCGAATTGACGACGGAAAATACTATAAATCTTGGGCGGAATAATTACTCGAATTGCATTTACAAATGAAGAAATACGCCATAATTGACACGACCGATTCTCCTAAAATAAAAATTACTTTTACAGGGAATCAAGCGACAAAGGAAAATTTTACCTTGTATCTTGAAGAAATTAAGCAAATTTATGATTTGAAAGAACAAGTGGTACTAATTTTTGATGCTACGTATGCGGTACTTCCCGGAATTAATTATCAAATTATGCAAGCCAATTGGCTTAAAGAAAACAAAGATTTGATGATAAATTACTGTTTAGGAACGGTTTATATTGTTCAAAGTGCCATCATTAGAAACATATTAAAAGCAATATTTGCAATTCAAAAGCAACCAGTAGACTATATTGTTTGCAAAAATGAAACAGAAGCAAACGATTGGATCAACAAAAAAATAAATAGATAAACTTTAAAACCTGATTTCTTTAGATGAGATTTAAATGAATTAAAAATAAAATTATGTCAAACGAGATAAAAAACGTAGAATACGGATTAGAAAAAATATTTGAAGGCGCACAAGATTTCTTGCCGCTTTTAGGAACAGATTATGTTGAGTTTTATGTAGGTAATGCAAAACAATCTGCACATTATTATAAAACGGCATTTGGATACCAATCTTTGGCTTACGCCGGATTAGAAACCGGAGTGCGAGATAGAGCAAGCTATGTTCTTAAACAAGATAAAATAAGAATTGTTTTAACAACCCCATTAAGCCAAGATTCGCCAATTCACCAACATCTTAAAAAACATGGCGACGGAGTAAAGGTTGCAGCTCTTTGGGTAGAAGATGCAACATCTGCATACAACGAAACTATCAAACGTGGGGCAAAATCATTCATGGAACCAACCATAGAAAAAGATGAATTTGGCGAAGTAGTTCGATCCGGAATATATACCTTCGGAGAAACAGTACATATTTTTGTAGAAAGAAAAAACTATACCGGTATTTTCTTACCAGGATATAAAGAATGGAAATCCGACTATAATCCAACGCCAACTGGTTTAAAATATATTGATCACATGGTAGGAAATGTTGGTTGGAATGAAATGAATACTTGGGTGAAGTTTTATGAAGAAGTTATGGGTTTTGTAAATTTCTTATCCTTTGACGACAAGCAAATAACTACCGAATATTCTGCTTTAATGAGTAAAGTAATGAGTAATGGTAATGGTCGAATCAAATTCCCGATTAACGAACCCGCAAAAGGTAAAAAGAAGTCTCAAATAGAAGAATATTTAGATTTTTATGGTGGTCCAGGAATTCAGCATATTGCCATTGCAACAGATGATATTATAAAAACGGTAGCAGATTTGCGTTCCCGTGGCGTAGAGTTTTTATCTGCTCCACCAAATACTTATTACCAAGCAATTCCAGAAAGATTAGGAGTGCATATGGATATGATGAAAGAAGATATAAAAGAAATCGAAAAACTTGCCATAATGGTAGATGCAGATGAAGATGGTTATCTTTTACAAATATTTACCAAGCCAGTTCAAGACAGACCAACATTATTTTTTGAAATTATTCAAAGAATGGGAGCAAAAGGATTCGGAGCAGGAAATTTTAAAGCCTTATTTGAATCTATAGAAAGAGAACAAGCTTTGCGAGGAACACTTTAATTTTAATAAAATTTTAGCACTTTCGTAACATACATCGTTGTAGTAATAAATCTATTGCTAATGATTTGTTAAAGTTGATTTTTTATTGCGAATAATTTAATTGCTGTAGTATCTTTGCACCATCAAAAATCAAAGGAGTGGTTTCCTACGATTTTTATATAAGTTTTTTCATAATTTATAGTTTTTTGGTTGGTTAATAGCATAAAAACTCTGTCATTATTTGACGGAGTTTTTTTGTTTTAATACTTTTGGAACAGAAATTGCATATCCACAAAATACTAAGAAGAATTATATTATGAAAAAAATTGTATCCCTAGTTGCATTAGTGTTTTTATTATGTGGTTTTGTTGATCAAAAAAGCAAAGCCTTCCAAGATGGTGAATGGATTAAATTCCGAATTCATTACGGTTTAATAAATGCTGGTTATGCCACTATAGAGTTAAACGAAGAAATAAAAAACAACAAAAAAGTTTTCCATGCTAAAGGGAAAGGGTACACCGCCGGTATGTCTCGTTTTTTCTTTAAAGTAGACGATACTTATGAAAGTTATTTTGATAAAGAATCGGGTAAACCATACCAATCTACAAGAAAAATTAACGAAGGTGGGTATACAAAAAACCAAGAAAGTTTTTTTAATCAAGCTTCTAATAAAGTACTTTTAAAAGATTATAAAAATAAGACTGAAAAAAACTTTTCCGTAACAGAAAACATTCAAGACGTCATCTCTGCCTTTTATTATTTAAGAAATCATCCAGAAGTAGATAAATTAAAAATAGGAGAATCTATCGCAATAGATATGTTTTTTGATGATGATGTTATAAACTTTAAGTTAAAATATCTTGGAAAAGAAGATATAAAAACTAAATTTGGTACAACAACCACATTAATTTTTCGTCCTTTAGTACAATCAGGAAGAGTTTTTAAAGAAGAAGAAAGTCTAACTGTTTGGATTACAGACGACGAAAATAAAATACCAGTAAGAATTAAAGCCGATTTGGCCGTGGGTTCTCTAAAAGCCGATATCGAGTCTTTTAAAGGTCTAAAAAATGCATTTATGGTAAAAGCCAAATAATAATGAACCAAGAAATTTCATCCAAAGTTCTTCAAGATTTACAAGTCAAGTTTGAAGCAATAAACCAAAAGACCGAAACCCATCTAGAAGGGTTGTTGTATGCAAAACCAATCACATATTGGGATTATATTCAAACCGACGCCTTGTTAAACTTGCAAACTCAAAGAACACTTTTGCCAGATGAAATGGTATTTATAATGTACCACCAAGTCAATGAATTGCTTTTTAAAATGATACTTTGGGAAGCAAACCAAATAACCTCTTGCGAAAAACCAGGAATAAGTTTTTTTACAGAGAAATTAATGCGAATTAGCCGCTATTTTAATATGCTAACTACATCCTTTGACATCATGCGTGACGGAATGGAAGTAGAGCAATATCTAAAATTCAGACATACTTTAACTCCAGCTTCCGGTTTTCAAAGTGCGCAATACCGACTAATTGAGTTTGCATCTACCGATTTAATAAATCTTATCGACCATCGTTTTAGAACAGATATTGACAGAAATACACCTTATTCTCATGCATTTGAACATTTATATTGGCAAGCAGCCGGAAAAGATTATGCAACCGGTGAAAAGTCATATTTAATAAAAGAATTCGAGAAGAAATATAAAGACGAATTTTTGCGCTCTATGGAGCAATATAATACCACCAATGTTTGGCAGAAATTCACCCAATTACCTCAAAAAGACCAACAAAATGTTGAATTAATTGCAGCAATGCGACATTACGACAAAACGGTAAACATAACATGGGTAATGGGACATTTAAACACAGCTAAAAAATATATTGAAAGTTCTAGCGTTCCTATAGAAGCAACTGGCGGCAGCGATTGGAAAAAATACCTGCATCCAAAATACCAAAGAAGAATATTTTTTCCAGAACTTTGGTCTGCAGAAGAATTAAAAAATTGGGGAGAAGAAGTTTAAAAATTCCGAAGAATAAGCATATTGAAGAAGTTAATTATAATATTTTTACTAGTCATAACTGCCATATCTTGTGATAAAAAACAAGAAGTATACATTGTAGATGAAATTGAACCTTACAAACCAATTGTAGATTATGGGTACAATTTTGATGATTTCAATGTACATTTTGATACCATTGGTAGACAGGATACTTTTGAGCGAATTCTTAAAAAGCAAAATCTAAATGGTAAAAAATCGGCAGAGATTATCAAAGTAATTAAAGATTCATTTCCTACTAGCGTTCGCTATCGCAGACCATATGTAGCACTTAGAAGCAAAGACAAATTTCACAAATTACAATATTTAATATACCAACCTAATCGATTAGATTATTATTTAATCGATTTAACAGATTCTATAGTTGGTTACAAAAAATCGCGACCATTAACTTTTAAAGTACGCACAATTGCTGGTAAATTAAATGGTTCACTAGCAACAACTTTAAGAAATCAAAAAATTGATCCTTCGCTGAGTCGAAAATTAATGAAAGTGTATGCTTGGTCTATCGACTTTTTTAAACTCAGAAAAGGCGATAAATTTGCAGTAAGTTTTTCAGAACGATACATAAATGATACAATTTACGATGGTGTCGATTCTTTGCGATCTGCTTATTTTGAATACAAAGGTGAGAAATTATATGCTTTTCCGTTCCAACAAGATGGCATAAGCAAAACCGATTATTACAACCAAGAAGGTAAAGCGCTTAAAAATTATTTTTTAAAAGCGCCACTAAAATACATACATATTACCTCCAAATTTTCTAAAAATCGTTTTCATCCAGTACAACTTCGCTGGAAAGCACATAACGGAACCGATTATGCTGCGCCAACCGGAACGCCAATTATGACAACAGCATCCGGAATCGTAGAACAAGCAGGTTATACTGCAGGAAACGGAAATTTTGTTAAAGTAAAACACGATAAAACCTATTCTACACAATATTTACACATGTCAAGAATATTGGTACGACGCGGGCAAAGAGTCAAACAAGGCGAAATTATTGGTAAAGTAGGAAGCACTGGTTTAGCTTCTGGACCGCATGTTTGCTATCGTTTCTGGAAAAACGGACAACAAGTAGATGCCTTACGACTCAAATTACCAAATTCTCAACCTATGGAAAGTCGCAATCTACCGAAGTTTAAAAGACAAATCGAACCATTAAAAAGAGAATTGGATAGCATTATGAACCTTA
The DNA here is from genome assembly GCA_047636155.1 of Flavobacterium sp. Lineage (GTDB taxonomy): Bacteria > Bacteroidota > Bacteroidia > Flavobacteriales > Flavobacteriaceae > Flavobacterium. The sequence continues at coordinate 13,291 of JBLIJW010000004.1, forward strand.
AGTTTAACTAATTTTTTAAGAAGCTATTTCCAGCTTTTCGCTACAATTTTTTGTCAAAAACAGTATTTTTTACAACATAAAAACAGCTTCCTTTGGTCGCTTTTTTACGTTAAAAAAAGTAACTGTTTTTTTTCCTCAAAATTTCCGTTATAATCTGGGCTAAATAATCGTGTATAAAATTGTAAATTTGCAACTTCTTAAAAAATTAGAAACTACCAATTTTAAAAATAGTTACAATGGCATTATCCACGGTAAATCCAACAAAAACAAAAGCTTGGCAACAATTGCAAGACCATTATAATTTGCAAAAAAACCAGAGTATTAAAGAGCTTTTTACAAATAATAAAGATCGAGCAGAGCAATTTCAAATCCATTGGAATGATTTTTTAGTAGATTTTTCTAAAAACAACATAACAGAAGAAACCATCCAACTTTTGTTACAATTGGCCAATCAAACTAATTTGCAAGAAGCAATTGAAAGTTATTTTGACGGTGAAAACATTAATCAAACCGAAGACAGAGCTGTTTTGCATACAGCATTAAGAGCAAAAGCTGAAGAGGTTGTTTTAGTAAACAATCAAAATGTTTTGCCAGAAATTGATGCCGTAAAGCAAAAAATGGAAGAATTTTGTAATCAAATAATAAATGGCAACAAAAAAGGATTTACAAATAAAGCCTTTACAGATGTAGTAAACATAGGAATTGGCGGCTCAGATCTTGGTCCGGCAATGGTAGTTGAAGCTTTAGAATACTATAAAAATCAACTGAATGTGCATTTTGTATCCAATGTAGATGGAGATCATGTTCAGGAAATCATCAAAAATCTAAATCCAGAAACAACCTTATTTGTAGTAGTATCAAAAACATTCACAACCCAAGAAACCCTTACCAATTCTGAAACTATTAAGGATTGGTTTCTGTCTAAAGAATTTGGTTCAAAACAAGAAGATATTGCCAAACACTTTGTTGCAGTTTCTACAAATATTGAAAAAGTTACGAATTTTGGAATCCATCCTGACAATATTTTCCCAATGTGGGATTGGGTTGGAGGTCGTTTTTCACTATGGTCATCTGTAGGGTTATCTATAAGTTTATCCGTTGGTTTTGATAATTTTAATCAATTATTAAAAGGCGCAAATCAAATGGATGTGCATTTTAAAAATACGCCTTTTAAAGAAAATATTCCGGTGATTTTGGCTTTAATTAGTATTTGGCACAATAACTTTTTTGGAGCAGAAAGTGAAGCTATAATTCCTTATACACAATATTTGCAGAAATTAGCACCTTATTTACAACAAGGTATTATGGAAAGTAATGGTAAAAGTGTAGATAGAAATGGAGATAAAGTAAATTATCAAACCGGAACTATTGTTTGGGGCGAACCAGGAACAAATTCGCAGCATGCTTTTTTTCAATTAATTCATCAAGGCACCAAACTTATCCCTGCAGATTTTATTGGTTATGTAAAACCATTGCATGGAAATATAGACCATCATAATAAATTGATGTCTAACTTTTTTGCTCAAACAGAAGCTTTATTAAATGGTAAAACAAGTGAACAAGTTGCAACAGAATTAGCAACACAAAGTAGTAGTTATGATTTTAAAACTTTTTTACAGCCATTTAAGGTTTTTGAAGGCAATAAACCAACCAATACTATTTTGATAAATAAGCTAACACCATATTCCTTAGGCGAATTAGTTGCCATGTACGAACATAAAATTTTTGTTCAAGGTATAATCTGGAATATTTTTAGCTACGACCAATGGGGAGTTGAATTAGGAAAACAGTTAGCGAGTTCTATTTTAAAGGAAATTGAAGCAAAAACTGTCGGAAACCACGATTCGTCAACAGCAAGTTTATTAAATTATTTTGTAGACAAACAATAAACAAATTAAAATAAAAAAGGCAAAAGCCTCATTATGACAATATATAATTGTTAAAATTGAGGCTTTTGTCTTTTATTTGTTAAAAACTATAATTATTGGACTAAATATTCAATAGAACTACGAATCTTTAATAATTTTTCATCTTTTTTTATTTTGTTAACATTTTGATAACATTAAAAAGCATTTAATGTTGGATTTTTGCATAGAATTTTAACAACCCGTAAACATGAAAAATTTTAAGAAATGGGCATTTACTGGTATACTGTTTTTAACGGTATCCTTAGTTTATTCTCAAGGTAACACAAACTCCGCAATGACTGGAAAAGTCGCGGATAAAGATGGTTCCTTACCTGGAGCATCTGTTTTGGCTGTTCATACGCCATCTGGTACAAAATATTCTGCATCTACGGATGAAAACGGATATTTTAGAATTTCGAACATGAGAACTGGCGGTCCATACCAGTTAGTATTATCTTATGTTGGATACAAAAGCGAAACAATAGATAATATTTACTTATCGCTTGGAGAAACCAATAACAACAATGTTATCTTAATTTCTGAATCAAGTGTTTTAGATGAAGTAGTTGTTCAAGGAAAACAAGATAATGTGTTTAATGCCAATAAAACTGGTGCTCAAACAATTATCGATTCTAAAAAAGTGCAAAATTTACCTTCGTTATCAAGAAACATTGCAGATTTTGCGCGTTTAACACCACAAGCGCAACTTCGTGGAGACGACGTTATTTCTATTGGAGGTCAAAATAATCGTTATAATGCCATTTATATTGATGGTGCAGTTAATAATGATGTTTTTGGTTTATCAGCTAATGGAACAAATGGTGGTCAAACAGGAGTAAGTCCTATTTCATTAGATGCAATTGATCAATTTCAAGTAAGTGTTGCTCCTTTTGACGTTAAAATTTCAGGATTTGCTGGTGGTGCAATTAGCGCAACAACTAAATCTGGTAATAATAATTTCGAAGGTTCTGCTTATTTCTTTAACAGAGATCAATCTTTAGCAGGAAAAACTCCTCCAGCCTTGGCGGGCTCAAATCCAAGAGAAAAATTGGCGGATTTTACTGCAAGAACTTATGGAGTTCGAGCTGGTGGTGCGTTTATTCCAAATAAATTATTTTATTTCATTAACTACGAAAGACAAGAAAACGAAACACCATCACCATTTAATATCGACAATTATACAGGAAATATTGGTATCGCTAGTGGCGCTCCATATAGCGGTGCCTTAGCTACGAGCAAGTTAAATGAATTAGTTACATTTTTAGATAATAACTACGGATACAATCCAGGTGGTTATACAAGTAATTTACAATCGTTAATAAGTGATAAATTAATTGCTAAATTGGATTGGAATATTAGTGACAAGCATAAAGTAGCATTACGTCACAGTTATGTAAAAGCTACAGATCTTTCTCCTAGTAATTCTTCTGCAAGAGCAATTAGTTTTGGTAATAGTGGTGTAGAATTTTCATCTCTAACAAATTCTACCAGTTTAGAATTAAATAGTCGTTTTAATAATAAGTTTTCAAATAACTTAGTAGTAGGATATACTACTGTAAATGATGATCGTAACCCAATTGGAAATCCTTTTCCAGCTGTTGAAATACGCGATGGTAGCGGTTCTATTTTCTTTGGTTCAGAAGCGTTTTCTACAGCTAATTTATTAGACCAAAAAACTCTTACAATTGCCGATAACTTTCAAATTAATACAGGAATTCATAATGTTACCATCGGTACAAATAATGAATTCTCAAGTTCTAAAAACGTTTTCTTTGGTAGAAACTTCGGGTACTACAGATTTAACAATGTAAATGACTTTTTGAACAACGCAAAACCAAATCGTTTCCGTTTAGGATATTCTTTAGTTGGAGGAGATGGAGATAATTCTCAAGGTGCTGCAGAATTTAATGTTATGCAATTAGGTGGTTACGTTCAAGACGAAATGCGTTTAACGGATAACTTCAAGTTTTCTATCGGATTTAGAGTAGATGTTCCTGTTTGGGAAAATGGATTAAAAAATGACGATTTTAATAACAGAACAATCGGATTGTTACAAGCAGGCGGAAAAGATTTAAAAGGTGCAAGAGTAGGTCAAAAAATTGATAATTATGCACATATTTCTCCTCGTTTAGGTTTTAATTATGACGTAAACGGAGACAAGAAAACACAAATAAGTGGTGGAGTTGGTATTTTTACTTCAAGACTTCCTTTAGTATGGCCAGGTGGAACTTATAATAACAACGGTGTTACACAAGGTGCAATTGACATTAACGGAACTACTAATCCTAATATGCCAAACTTTAATCCTAATCCAAGTGTTGGTAGTCAATTATTTAATAATGGCGTTCCTCTTGGTCCAGTACCAGGAAACGTTGGTGCACCAGGACAATTTGGAGGAAACATTGATTTGTTTGCAAAAGATTTCCGTTTGCCACAAGTTTTTAAAGCAAGTTTAGCTGTAGATCAAAGATTACCAGCTGGATTTACTTTATCTGCAGATATTACATACAATGATAATATTTCTGCTATTAAATATGAAAACTTAAATATCGCAGAACCAACTACATTCTTAAACGGTGCGGATAACAGACCAAGATACAATGCTAACAATCGTTTAGATAATACATATCAAGGTGTTTATTTAGCGTCTAACACAAATGAAGGACAAGCATACAACACTTCGGTAACTTTATCTAAATTGTTTACTACAGATAAATTAACTGTTAATGTACAAGGTACTTACGCTTACGGTAGATCTACTGTTTTATTTGATGCTACATCTTCTCAAAACAGTTCACAATGGAACAACATTGAAACCATTAATGGATCTAACAAAATTGGTGGAGCATCTATTTCTGATTTCTCTCAAGGAACAAGACTTTTAGGAAATGGATTCATGACTTACAAATGGAACAAAAATTTTAAAACAAGATTAGGTTTCTTCTATGAAGGTGCTCAAGGAACACCATTTAGTTATGTATACAATGATAATGGTGGATTGTTAAGAGATACTTTTTCTGAAGCTGCATTAATTTATGTTCCAGCATCACAAAGTGAAATAGTTTTAGTTAATGACCCAGTTACTAACTTAACGCCACAACAACAATGGGAAGCACTAGATTCTTATATTTCTAATGACGAATATTTAAGAACAAGGAGAGGTCAATATGCAGAAAGAAACGGAGATCGTTTGAAATGGAGTCATATTATTGATATGAAATTTGCTCAAGAAATTTCAGTTTTCACAGGAAAAAGAAAACATACATTTGAACTAACTGCAGATATTTTTAACTTCACAAACTTTCTAAATAAAGATTGGGGAAAAAGATACTTCTCTACATTTGATCAAGTACAATTGTTAGATTTTGTGGCTGTAACACCAAATGGGGTTCCAACATTCCGTTTTAATCCAAACGTTGCAGAAACCAAAAATCAAATTGATGACCGTGGTTTAAATTCATCAAGATGGCAAATGCAAGTAGGTATTCGTTATACCTTTAACTAAAAAGTAATTGCTTAAAATACAGAAAACCCTTTCATAATTATTGTGAAAGGGTTTTCTTTTTACATATATTTGTCTAAACAATTTTTATTTATGTATTACTTTATTCAAAAATTTCATTCTGGTTGGGCATACTTAGCGTTACTGTTTTTAGTTGTTGCCATCGTTAATGCATGGTTAGGAGTAAACGCTAAAAAAGGTTTTACAAAAAAAGATCGTTCACTGGCATTAATTTCCTTAATAGTAATTCACATACAGTTATTGGTTGGTTTAATTTTGTATTTCGTGAGTCCATTAGGAAAACAGGCATTAGGAAATATTTCTGACTCTGCTTTGCGATTAACCGCTTTAGAACATCCTTTAATTAACATTATTGCCATAATATTAATTACTATCGGATGGTCAAAACATAAAAAGGCAGCAACAGATATAGCCAAATTTAAAAGTATTGCCATTTTTTATACCATTGGATTGGTACTTATTCTAGCCAAAATTCCTTGGAATCTTTGGCTATAAATAATAAAATAGATACAAAGGCATCGTTTTTGTATTTGCAATGTAAATTTACTTTTCATGAAAAAACAAATCTTATTTTTTATAAAATTATCCACTTTATTATTAGTAGCGTTTAGTTACGGTTTTTTACCAAAATCTGATAAAAAAAAACTTATTCATTTACAGACACAAGACACGATAAAGAAACAGAAACTAGCAAATGTATCGAAGCAAAGTGATAGTACAGTTTTTTTTGCTTCTAAACTTACAATGTATAAAAAAGGAGCACACGTTTCTTATTACCACGATAAGTTTCATGGAAGAACAACAGCAAGCGGAAAAAAATACGATAAGAACAAATATACGGCTGCCCACAAAACGTTACCTTTTGGCACCATGGTGAAGGTTACAAACGAGAAAAACGGAAAATTTATAATTGTAGAAATTACAGATCGCGGACCTTTTGTAAAAGGTAGAGAAATAGATTTGTCCCGAAGGGCTTTTATGGATATTACGAGAAATGAATCGAATGGCGCAATTACTGCAACCTTAGAAATTGCAAAATAATTACCAGTTTTTAAAGGAATTAGTACTTAAATAGGAGTTGTAATATCGCTTATGTCCGGTGACTTCTTTCCCAATCCAAGTGGGAAGTTTTATTTTTTGGTCTTCACTCGTAAGCTCGATTTCTGCTAAAATTAAACCTTCATTTTCTTCATCAAAAACATCCACTTCAATGATAAAATCTTCAAAAATTACATAATGTCTGGTCTTACTAATAATTCCTTTTTCACAAAGTTGCAATAACAATTCTGCATCTTGAACCCGTATTTCTTTTTCCCATTCAAAGCGCGATAAACCATTTTTTGAACTTTTCCCTTTAATTGTTAAAAAAGCTTTTTCTTCCTGAATTCTAATTCGAACCGTGCGTTCTTTATCCGAATTTAAATATCCTTGAACTAGTTTGGAACTTGAAGTTGCAACTTTCAAAAAATCATTATTTTCTACTAAAAATTTCCGTTCAATTTCCACCATGGTATAGTATATTTTTTTAATTTCGACGAAGTTATAAAATACTTTTTAATGGTATATATTTGCTCGCAATGAAATTTAAAAAAAACATAGTAGTCCTTAAAACTGTTCAAGATGTTTTTGATGATTTTTTTGTTGCTCAAAAATATTCTGAAGATAAAATTGAGTTTTTAGTTAATTTAGTCGCGTTATTTCGCCCTAAGAAACCCCAAACTGTTGCCAGCGTTTCTATTGAAGAGTTATTAGTATTTTTTAAGGAAAATCCTTCATATCTCAATTCCTTTCGATTTTATCTTAATACCATCGTTCAAAAAAATAAATTTTCTAGACTACTTTCTGATGCCGAAATTTTAAGCGGTAATGTTTTCTTTACGGAAGTTAAAAATAGAGTTTTTGATAAAATTCTCCCTGTACAACCGGAGCAAGAAACATTACAATATGTTTTGAATCAGGTTTTTTATTTAGATACAGATCCACTTTGGATAAATAAAATTGCATACATTGAAATTGAAGAATTATTTTCATTATTAAATTTTCAATCTATTTATTCCTCGGTTAAAGAAGAAACAATTTTATCAGAAATTTTATTGGCAATGCAATTGCTTACACAAAGAATGAGTGGTCGCGCCTTAGAAAATGATGTAACTAAAATGGTTCCTGAATATGCCAAATTAGATAGTCCTTTTTTAGCCTTAGAAAAAGAGCTAATTTTATTAGACCAACAAATAAGACTAACCAAAGAACATTACATAAGCTCTTCTGATTTATTGTTTAAACAAATGCTTTTATTGCACAAACAATGCAAAGATTATATTGATAAAGCGTTTCTTAATAGCACTAAATACGGAATTTCTGTTGCAGTTAATCAAAGTTTGTTACGGATACGGCAGCAATTGAGTCGGGTTAAGGAGTTACTTTTTTTTATGATCGTAAACAAACCTTCTGACAAAGATAAAAACTCTATTTTTTTTATCATCAAACTTATAAAATATAATTGCCATAAAAATAAAATCCGCCAGCTTTTATCAGAAAGTACCCAATTAATAGCATACGAAATTACACAACATACCGCCAAAGGCGGAACAAAGTATATTGCAGATAGCAAAAAAGAATACTATAAAATGTTTTATAATGCTTGCGGCGGTGGCTTTATAGTTGGTTTTCTAGTTTTAATAAAATTATATTTTTTTACTGTAAAAACTTCAGAGTTTGGGCATGCATTTCTGTATAGTTTAAATTATTCTTTTGGATTTGTATTGATATTTTTATTAGGTTTTACTCTAGCAACTAAGCAACCAGCAATGACTGCGGCCACAATTGCAAAAACTTTAGAAGAAGCAAGACGCGATAAAAGTGTTCGAAAATATAATTATCAATCCTTTGCGGTTCTTTTTTCCCGAATATTTAGAACTCAATTTATCGCTTTTGTTGGCAATGTTTTAATTGCTTTTCCAGTTGCATTGTTGCTTATATTTGGAATTGATGAATTAACTGGAGTAAATGTAGCAGAAGCTAAAGCAGAAAAATTTATTACCGATTTAAGCCCGTTTGCTTCTTTAGCCTTAATTCACGCCTTCATTGCTGGCATATATTTGTTTTTGTCCGGAATTATTTCAGGAAGTGTATCCAACAGAAATAAACACTATCAAGTTTTTTATCGAATCGTAGAAAATCCTTTTATGAAACGTACTTTTGGTAGAAATAAAACAAAAAAAATTGCCGAATGGGTAGATGCAAATTGGGCTGGAGTAATATCTAACTTTTGGTTCGGAACTTTTTTAGGAAGTACGGCGATTATAGGCGTCTTTTTGGGACTAAACCTAGATATTAGACACATAACCTTTGCTAGCGGAAATTTTGCTTTAGGATTATACGGAAATCATTTTAATTTAAGCACAACAACTATTCTAATTTCAATTTTAGGAATTGGATTAATTGGTTTCATAAATTTTATCGTTAGTTTTTCCTTATCCATGTTGTTGGCATTTCGATCCAGAAATATTCCGTTAAGCGAGTTTCTTGCATTAGGACAAGCAATTTGGAGCTACTTTAAGAAATCACCATTTAATTTTTTCCTACCTTTAAAAGACAAATCGAAATAGCGATTTTGAGAAAGCAACACTGCAAATCCCTTTTTTGTATTACAAAGTAAATTGAGAAAAATAATTCATATCGATATGGATGCTTATTATGCATCAGTGGAACAAATGGACAATCCTACTTTAAAAGGAAAACCATTAGCTGTTGGCGGAAACGGAAATCGTGGCGTTATTGCAGCGGCAAGTTATGAGGCGAGAAAATTTGGTGTAAGAAGTGCGATGAGTGGAATAATTGCAGCAAAAAATTGTCCGGATTTAATTTTTGTAAAACCTCGTTTTGAACGCTACAAAGAAATTTCGAAGCAAATTCGAGCTATTTTTTTAGAGTATACTGACTTGGTCGAACCTTTGTCTTTAGACGAAGCCTATTTGGATGTAACCATTAACAAAAAAGGAAACCCAAGCGCATCCTTACTTGCAGAAGAAATTAGAGAACGCATTCTCAAGGAGGTTGGATTAACTGCCTCAGCTGGCATTTCTGTGAATAAATTTGTAGCAAAAATAGCCTCAGATTACAACAAACCTAATGGACAAAAAACAGTTAAACCAGAAGAAGTTGAACTATTTTTGGAGCAATTAGAAATAAAAAAATTCTACGGGATAGGAAAAGTTACTAAAGAAAAAATGTACCAATTCGGGATTTTTACTGGTGCAGATCTAAAGGCCAGATCGGAAGATTTTCTTGAAAATAATTTCGGGAAAAGTGGTGTTTTTTATTATAATATTGTTCGCGGCATTCATGATAGTGAGGTTAAACCAAACCGAATATCAAAATCAGTTGCAGCAGAATCAACCTTTGATGAAAATTTGACATCAGAAATATTTATGATGCAAAAATTAGAAAGTATTGCACAAGAGTTAGAAAAAAGGTTGAAGAAACAAACTATTGCCGGTAAAACAATTACATTAAAAATTAAGTATAGCGATTTCACAACCCAAACAAGAAGTAAGACTATTCCTTATTTTGTATCTGATAAAGGATTGCTTTTAGAAACGGCAAAAGAGTTACTATACCAAGAAAAAATGAAAAACTCTGTTCGTTTGCTTGGGATTTCGTTAAGTAATTTGAATACAGAAATAAAAAAAACTGTCGTTGTGCAACTGAAGTTCGATTTTTAATTGTTCAACAATAGTTAAACTTGATTTAGTTAGTAGTGAAAGTGATAATAACTTTTATCTTTACAATCTCATTAACCTAATTATCATGGAATTAACGGATTACGAAATAGCAGTACAAAAATACTATTCTAATTTAGAAAGTTTTAAAATGCCTTTGAACTCTTGGAGTTTTTATGCTTCTGCATTTCAAACAATGAAAAACGAACTTTCGGATGTGCGCCTATTACAGACTTTAGTTTTACAGAACTCTTGGCAACAAAGCTGGAATTTTAATGAAGAGTTTGCAAACGATACAGTTATAGTAGTTACAGATGAAAATTTAAAAATTGTTTTTGCTTCAAAAAATATATTAGAAATGAACGGTTATGTTCCAGAAGAAGTGATAGGAAATTCACCTAGAATGTTTCAAGGAGAATTAACTAACTCAGTAATTTCCACAGAAATTGGAGTTGCCGTAAGAAACCAACAACCTTTTGAAAAGATGATCATAAATTATTGTAAAGATGGATCTTTATATAAATGCCATATTAAAGGGTTTCCAATATTTAACGATAAAGGAGAATTAAAGAATTTTATAGCCTTTGAAAAAATAGCAGCATAAAAAAAGCCAATCGAAAGATTGGCTTTTTTGTTATACTAATTTTATTTTCTATTTAATTTTGATAGCAATCTTAAAAATTCAACATACAACCATACCAGTGTAATCATCAATCCCATTGCTCCATACCATTCCATATATTTTGGCATATTTTTTTGAACGCCTTCATCAATTCGGTCAAAATCTAAAAATAAATTTAATGCAGCAATTACAATTACAAAAACACTTATTCCGATACTCATCCAAGAATTACCGTAATGAACTGGTACAAAACTAGTAAACATGCTTAACAAAAAGGTAACTACGTAATATAAAGCGATTGCTACAGTAGCTGCAATTACTACTGATTTGAATTTCTCGGTTACTTTTACAATATTAAATTTGTATAAACCTAAGCAAACTAAAAAGGTAACAAAAGTTGCAGCAACGGCATTAATTACAATTCCAGGATACATCGCTTCAAATATAGCAGAAATTCCTCCAATAAATAGACCTTCAAACAAAGCATAAGCTGGCGCCAAATATGGAGATAAATGCGGTTTGAAAGTAGAAATTAAAACCAAAATTAAACCTACAACCGCACCACCTATTGCTAAAATTAGTGGATTAAATCCTGCATAAGTCAAAGTCCAAGCAGCATATGCGGCAGAAACTAATAATAAAAGTAAAATAAAACTTTTATTCATCGTTCCAGTTATGGTCATGCTATCATTATAATCAATAATAGTAGTATTATAAGTATTTTCATTTCTGGTATTCTCAAATGATTTCGTTTTAAAAAACGGATTTTTAGACATCATAATGTATTCAATTTTATAGTCAAATATACTTTTAATTTTGAAACAAAAAAATTGTTAGATTAATTTAATCTAACAATTTTTAAAATATTTTTTATTCAATTTATTCTATTTCTGTAACTCGCAAGGTGTTTACCATTCCTTTATTTGCAACAGGCATTGCTGCTAAGTTAATTAGCATGTCGCCTTTTTGAACATAACCTTTGTCTTTTGCAATTTGGTTAATATCATCAACTGTATTATCAGTACTTACAAATTTGTCGTAATAATAAGCACGAACTCCCCAAAGTAAACTCAGCTGAGTTAAAATTCTTTTGTTGGATGTATAGACCAAAATATGTGCTTTTGGTCGCCAAGCAGAAATTTGAAATGCAGTATATCCGCTATTAGTTAAAGTAGAAATTGCTTTTGCTTTAATATCGTTTGCCATTGTTGCCGCATGATAACAAATTGATTTTGTAATAAATCTTTTTGTACGAACGTGAGGCGGATTTTGTGGTACTAATATAAGCGGTGAATCTTCTACAGCTTCAATAATTTGAGTCATTTTTTCAATAACTTGAATCGGATAATTTCCTACAGAAGTTTCTCCAGAAAGCATTACAGCATCTGCACCATCCATAACAGAGTTCGCTACATCGTTAACTTCTGCTCTTGTTGGCGTTAAGCTTGTAATCATAGTTTCCATCATTTGCGTGGCAACAATAACCGGAATTCTTGCTGTTTTTGCTCGAAGAATCAATTTCTTTTGGATTAACGGAACTTCATGTGCTGGAATTTCTACACCCAAATCGCCACGAGCAACCATTAAACCATCGCAATAGGCTACGATTTTATCAATATTCTCTACTGCTTCTGGTTTCTCTATTTTGGCAATTATCGGAATTTTATGATCCGAATGTTTCGATATTAAATCTTGTAATTCCATTAAATCTTCTGGAGTTCTTACAAAAGATAACGCCATCCAATCTACATCTTTACTAATAGCAAAAATGGCGTCTTTAATATCTTTTTTTGTTAAAGCGGGTAAAGAAACTTTAGTATTAGGAAGATTAACCCCTTTCTTAGACTTTAAAGGTCCGCCTTGAATAACTTTACAAACTACTTCTGTTGTTCCGTTAGTTTCTAATGCTTCAAACATTAGTTTCCCATCGTCTAACAATATTTTTTCACCTGGTTGAACGTCTCTTGGAAATTCTTTGTAATTCATATAAACGCGTTCTGCAGTTCCAGGAACGTCTTCGCTTGTTTGAAAGGTAATAATGTCTCCAGGATTTACAACTACGTCTTCCTTCATTACTCCAACGCGTAATTTTGGGCCTTGTAAATCGGCTAGAATTGCGCAAGAATAACCGTATTCTTCGTTCAATTCTCTTATTATGTTAATTCGTTCGGTAACATCATCATAATCAGCATGTGAAAAGTTAATGCGAAAAACATTAACTCCTGCGTCAATCATGCTTTTAATTACTTCTTTTGAACTACATGCAGGTCCGAGTGTAGCTACAATTTTAGTCTTTTTGTTTGTTGACATTATTAAAATATTAAATTATTTTTATTTTTTATTGTTTCTGCATTTATACAGTAAACTAAATTTATTTTTTCAATCGACTTTATCTTAGCTATAAACTCGGAAATTTTTCTATCTCGCCTTTCGTTTGTAATTTTTAAAAAATAATTTACTTTTTTAAATTCTGGCAAAAGATAATTAGTTGTTGAAACGGCAATTTCTGACTGGGAGAACAAATCAGAATCTCTTAAATTAATGCTTTGTGATTTGCTGTTTTTATTTTCCAATAAATCCCAACTTATTAGTTCTTTTTGATCTTCAAAATTAAATCGAGTATAACAAGTTTCTTGTTTTTTATGAGTAACCTGTAAATCGATTGGGATTTTTTTTAATTGTGTAGGTAATTCTTTATTAATGTGGTAGGCTAAATGATAATCTTCTAAACTAGTGTGAATTGCGATTAAATGGTAAAATACCTCGTCCAATTCGTCCATATCTAATTTTAATATAGATGCCATTTTTTTATTTAATTAAAAGGTAAAGATACTGCATATCTAATAGATACCAAGGCATAACTCTAAGAATACTGCAAAATTATTTACGAAAACGTTATAGTTTTTTAATAAATACAGCTATTTATTGTTAATTTTTTCCTGAAATGCAAAATAGGCTCTTTTTGAAGCTATTTCCTCTGCCTTTTTTTTAGATGTTGCTCTTGACTTTGCAATTATTTGATTATCAATCTTTAAACGAACTCCAAAAAATTTTTGACCATCGTTGCCGTTATCGTCAAAAACTTCAAACAAAAAATGTTTCTTTTCCTTTTGACACCATTCAATAACCAAACTTTTGTAACTTATTACTTTACCTTCTAACTTGGCAATGTCTACATGTGGAATAATTATCTGATCATAAATAAATTTTTCGCAAACTTTATAACCTCTATCTAAAAAAATAGCACCAACTAAAGCTTCAAAAATATTACCGTGAATATTTTCTCCGAAATGTTGGGATTGTACTTTGCTCTCAACAAATTTAATTAAATCTAATTCTTTACCCAATTCGTTAAGGTGTTCTCTGCTAACAATTTTAGACCGCATTTTGGTTAAATATCCTTCATCTCCATGCGGAACTTCATTATATAAATAAGATGCAACAACACTTCCTAATAAAGAATCTCCAAGAAACTCCAATCGTTCATAGTTCATAGCAAAACCATTCTGATCTAATTTATTAGACGATTTGTGGGTAAACGCTTTTTGAAAAATTTCAATAGAGTTTGGTGTATAACCAACAATGCCTTGGATAGTATCAAAAAAAATCCCGCCTTCTGTTGGACGAGATTTCTTAGAAAATATTTTTTTAAAAAGTCCCATGAATTATTCTTCAAATTTTTTAAATAATACACAAGCATTATGTCCCCCAAAACCAAAGGTATTGCTCATTGCGACTTTTATTTCTCTTTTTTGAGGCGTATTTAGTGTCAAATTTAAAGTAGGGTCAATTGCAGGATCAACAGTGGTGTGGTTTATAGTTGGTGGTACAATTCCGTGTTCCATTGCCAAAATACAAGCAATAGCTTCAATCGCACCTGCTGCACCAAGTAAATGACCAGTCATTGATTTGGTTGAATTTATATTTAAATTTTTTGCGTTTGCTCCAAAAACATGGCTAATTGCTTTTAATTCAGCAACGTCTCCTAGCGGAGTAGATGTACCATGAGTATTTATGTGATCTACATCTTCTGGTTTCATTCCGGCATCGCGTAACGTGTTTTCCATAACTGCAATTACTCCAAGTCCTTCTGGATGTGGTGCGGTTAAATGGTAAGCGTCTGACGACATTCCGCCGCCACCAATTTCACAATATATTTTTGCTCCGCGTGCTTTTGCATGTTCCAATTCTTCTAAAACCAAAGCACCAGAACCTTCACCTAAAACAAATCCATCTCGGTTTGCATCGAATGGTCTTGAAGCAGTTTCTGGGCTATCATTTCTTGTAGAAAGGGCATGCATAGAATTAAATCCGCCCATTCCCGCAATAGTTACTGCTGCTTCAGAACCACCAGTTATTATTACGTCACACATTCCTAATCTAATATAGTTAAATGCGTCTATCATTGCATTCGCAGATGAAGCACACGCAGAAACTGTCGTATAATTTGGACCCATATATCCATTTCTCATAGAAATATGAGCAGGAGCAATATCTGCAATCATTTTAGGGATAAAAAACGGATTGAATTTTGGAGTTCCGTCGCCTTGCGCATAATACATTACTTCATCTTGAAAAGTTTGTAAACCTCCAATTCCTGCACCCCAAATTACCCCGATACGATGCTTATTAGCATTTTCTAAAGTAAGTCCAGAATCTTTAATTGCTTCATCACTGGCCGCAACAGCATATTGCGCAAATTTGTCTAGTCTTCTAGATTCCTTGCGATCCATATACTTTTCGATATCAAAATTTCTGATTTCACAAGCAAATTTAGTCTTGTGCTTTTCTGTGTCATAATAGGTTATTGGTGCAGCACCACTTTTACCACTTATTAAAGCATCCCAGTATTCTTGTATTGAATTTCCAATAGGAGTTAAGGCTCCAAGTCCAGTTACTACAACGCGCTTTAATTGCATATATTTCCGTTTTATTTAAACAAATAATACCCATGTTTTCTTTAATAATTTAAAGATACAAGGGTATTTATAAATTATGATTGAAATTTCAATCAAAAATAATCAATTTTTTTTCAATTCAAAATAATAAAACCCGCCACTTTTAAAAGTTGCGGGTTTTTAATTATTTATTTTTTTGCTTCTTCAATATATGAAATAGCTTGACCAACAGTAGCGATGTTCTCTGCCTGATCGTCTGGAATTTGAATATCAAATTCTTTTTCGAACTCCATAATTAGCTCAACAGTGTCTAATGAATCTGCTCCTAAATCGTTTGTGAAGCTTGCTTCTAATACAACTTCGTTTTCGTCAACTCCTAATTTGTCTACGATAATCGCTTTAACTCTTGATGCAATGTCTGACATAATTTTTAATTTTAAATTTAATTTGTTGGCAAAAATAAAAAACTTTATTTTAAAACCACCCTTTAGTTCATAAATATAGTAACGAATTTAAAAAAATATTTTCAGATTGAAGGCATTAATATTATTTATTATCATTTTTTATTCTTTTTTTTGTGTAGAAATTTGTCTTCAAACTATGAAAAAGATCGTCCTTTTTGCCTCTGGCAACGGAAGTAATGCAGAAAAAATAATCCAACACTTTTTAGAAAATAAGTTAGTAAAGGTTACTAATGTGTTTACTAACAATGCACATGCCAAAGTTCTAGATGTTGCCCAAAAATATACTGTTGACGGTCAAATCATCAGTAAAGAATATCTAAATAGCGATAAAATGGTAAAAAAAATGCTAGAAATAAATCCAGATTTAATTGTTTTAGCAGGTTTTTTGCTTCAATTTCCTAAAAGTATAATAAATAAATTTCCTAATAAGATTGTAAATATTCATCCAGCCTTGTTGCCAAAATATGGCGGAAAAGGAATGTACGGAATGCATGTTCATAATGCAGTTCTTAGCAATAAGGAAACCGAATCTGGAATTACAATTCATTATGTGAACGAGAATTATGATGAAGGAGAATTTATCGTGCAAAAAAGTATAAATATTGAAGATTGTACTTCTGCCGAAGAAATTGCAAATAAAGTCCATTCTTTAGAACACCAATACTTCCCGGTTACTTTAGAAAATCTTTTAATTAAAAAACCGTAATCATATAGTACTACATGTTATATCAAATTCATATTTACACCGATGGCGCAGCAAAAGGAAATCCCGGAAACGGAGGTTATGGTGTGGTTATGGAAATGGTTGGAACCCATTTTAAAAAAGAATTTTATGAAGGTTTTCGGCATACGACTAACAACAGAATGGAACTTCTTGCGGTGATTGTTGGATTGGAAAAACTAAAAAATCCAAACATGACGGTTTTAATAGTATCCGATTCTAAATATGTGATTGATTCTCTAGTGAAAGGTTGGGTTTTTGGTTGGGAAAAGAAAGGTTTTGCTGGAAAGAAAAATCCGGATTTGTGGAAACGTTTTCTAAAAATCTATCGAAAACATAAAGTGGATTTTAAATGGGTGAAAGGTCATAACAACCATCCGCAAAACGAACGTTGCGATCAACTGGCGGTTTATGCTTCTGGTTTGCCGAATCTTTCTGTTGATACTTTTTATGAAAAAGAAGATGAGAAGTTGTTTTAACTAGATTTTTTTATACTTTTATTGTTGGATTTTTTTTAAGATTTAAAAAGCACATCAACTCACTTAGATATTTCCAATTACCCAACGGTTTTTACACTGTTGCTTTGGTATGTAATGGCGCAATTGTTGATGCAAAAACTTTAGTTAAACAATAAAAAATAGTATTATGAAAAAGATGATTTTAATTTTAGTAAGTATATTTATTCTTGGTTGTAATAGTGATGATGATGAAACAGTGGCAATATTTGAGCCAATTGAAATTACCCCTTCTTTAATAGGAAAAAGAAATCTAAGTATTCCGACAAATTACCCACAACAGCAAAATACTGTTATAAGTGATGAAGTTGCTTGGACTAATTTAAAAAACCAAATAGATGCATATTATCAGCAATTTGGCATAAATTATACTCAACAGTATTTTACAGAAAATAATATTGACTTTAATAGTTTCGTAGTTATTGCAATATTTGATAAAATTTATACAAATGGTGGACATTCAATTGACATAACCAATATTACAGAATTTGAAACTAACATTATTGTCACTATCGAAAATTTGCAAACAGGAAATCAATTTTCTGCAGCGTCCCAACCTTATCATATTGTAAAAATACCTAAAGTTAATAAGCCTATTGTTTTTAATAAAATTTAAAATGATGCTATTAGAAATCTAGGTACTAATAATAAATTAAATGCTTCACAATAAACGTGAGGCATTTTTTTATACTTGTTACATTACACTTTGCAACTTTAAACCTAAAAAGGTATCTTTGCACTTTTAATTTGAGATTTATAATAATCTCGCAATGATACTATAATGAACAAACTTTTAATAGTAGGAACAGTAGCATTTGATGCTATCGAAACACCATTTGGAAAAACAGATAAAATTCTTGGTGGTGCAGCAACCTACATTGGTTTAGCAGCTTCTCATTTTAATTTACAATCTGCCATCGTTTCTGTAGTTGGAGATGATTTCCCTCAAGAATATTTAAATCTTTTAACTGATAGAAATATTGATATTTCTGGAATTGAAGTAGTAAATGGTGGAAAAACTTTCTTTTGGAGTGGTAAATACCACAACGACATGAATTCTCGAGATACTTTAGCTACAGAATTAAATGTCTTGGCAGATTTTAATCCGGTTGTTCCAGCAGATTATAAAAATGCAGATGTTGTAATGTTAGGTAATTTACACCCATTAGTGCAATCTAGCGTTTTAAGCCAAATGACAACCAAACCAAAATTAGTAGTTTTAGATACTATGAACTTTTGGATGGATTGTGCCTTACCAGAATTATTAGATGTAATAAAAAAGGTAGATGTAATTACTATTAATGACGAAGAAGCAAGACAATTATCTGGCGAATATTCTTTAGTAAAAGCTGCTGCAAAAATCCATACCATGGGTCCAAAATTTGTAGTTATTAAAAAAGGAGAACACGGCGCATTAATTTTTCAAGATCATGAAATTTTCTTTGCACCAGCTTTACCATTAGCAGATGTTTTTGATCCAACTGGAGCTGGAGATACATTTGCAGGAGGTTTTTCTGGATTTATAGCGCAACAAGGAGATATTTCTTTCGAAACTATGAAAACAGCAATTATTCAAGGTTCTAACTTAGCTTCCTTTTGTGTAGAAAAGTTTGGCGCAGAACGAATGACTTCTTTGAATAAAGAAGACGTACAAGAAAGATTGAAACAATTTAAATCATTAACACAATTTGAAATAGAATTATAAAAATTTTATGCCTCGAATTTTCGGGGCATTTTTTTTATATATTACTTTTGCATAGTATTTTTCATTAGGCACCAATTTTGCATACAAACAACAACACTACTAAACTACATAAACAATGAGCGACGCTATCAAACACGAATGCGGAATAGCTTTTTTACGATTATTAAAACCATTAGAGTTTTATAAAGAAAAATACGGTTCGGCATTTTACGGAATTCAGAAGATGTATCTTCTAATGGAAAAACAGCACAACCGCGGGCAAGACGGTGCTGGTTTTGCATCTATTAAATTAGATGTCAATCCTGGAGAAAGATATATTAGCAGAGTAAGAAGCAATGCTGCGCAACCAATTCAAGATGTTTTCGCTCAAATCAACGAACGTATTAATGAAGAAATGACTATCCATCCAGAATATGCTGAGGATGTTGCAATGCAAAAAGCAAAAATTCCCTATGTTGGCGAATTGTTTCTGGGACATGTAAGATACGGAACTTTTGGTAAAAATAGTATTGAAAGCGTACACCCTTTTCTGCGTCAGAACAATTGGATGCACAGAAATTTAATTGTTGCAGGTAACTTTAATATGACTAATGTTACAGAGTTGTTTGATAGCTTAATTGAACTTGGACAACATCCAAAAGAAATGGCAGATACCGTAACCGTAATGGAAAAAATCGGACATTTCTTAGACGATGAGGTTACCGATTTATACCAAGATTGTAAAAATAACGGATTATCTAAAAGAGAAGCTTCGCCTGTGATTGCAGAAAAATTAGATATCAAAAAAATTCTAAAACGCGCTTCCAAAGGTTGGGATGGTGGTTATGCCATGGTTGGATTGTTCGGTCACGGCGACGGATTCGTATTTCGCGATCCAGCCGGAATTCGACCTGCCTATTTTTATCAAGATGATGAAATTGTAGTTGTAGCATCCGAACGACCAGTTATTCAAACTGTATTTAATGTAAATTTTGAAGATGTTCAAGAACTACAACCAGGAAACGCTTTAATTATAAAGAAAAACGGAACGATAACCGAAGAAGAAATAATTACACCAACGGTTAAAAAAGCCTGTTCTTTTGAACGTATTTATTTTTCTCGTGGTAGTGATGCAGAAATTTATCAAGAAAGAAAACATTTAGGAAAGTTAATTCTTCCTGCTGTTTTAGATGCAATTGAAAAAGATACCGACAATACCGTTTTTTCTTATATTCCAAACACAGCAGAAACTTCATTTTACGGAATGGTCGAAGCTGCTCAAGATTTTTTAAACCAAAGAAAAAATCAATTTATTTTAGATAATAGAGAAACCTTAACTAAAGACACACTTCAAGAATTACTAAAAGTTAAAATAAGAACAGAGAAAATTGCAATTAAAGATGCGAAACTACGCACCTTTATTACAGACGATGCAAATAGAAATGATTTGGTTGCTCATGTTTATGATGTAACTTATGGAGTTATTCAACCGACAGATAATTTAGTTATTATTGATGACAGTATTGTTCGCGGAACTACATTAAAGATGAGCATTATTAAAATGATGGATCGATTAAATCCTAAGAAAATTGTAGTTGTTTCTTCTGCGCCACAAATTAGATATCCAGATTGTTATGGTATTGATATGGCAAAACTAGAAGGGTTAGTTGCATTTCAAGCTGCAACCGCATTACTAAAAGAGAATAATAAATCGCATGTTATTGATTCCGTTTATAAAGATTGTAAAGCACAAGAGGATAAAAAGGATATTGAAGTTGTAAATCATGTTACCAAAATTTACGAACAGTTTACAGATCAAGAAATTTCAGATAAAATAGCCGAGATTTTAACAACATCTGATGTTCGTGCAGAAGTAAAAATTATTTTCCAAACAGTGGATAATTTGCATCTGGCGTGTCCTAAAAATTTAGGAGATTGGTATTTTACAGGAGATTATCCAACTCCAGGAGGAAATAGAGTTGTTAATAGAGCATTTATAAATTTTTATGAAGGAAAAAACGCACGTGCTTATTAACATATTTTAAATTTAGCGTAGTTTATCGTTTTTTATGGTCGTTAAACTAATATATTTTTTCATACTTACAAACAAAGTTATCTTTACTTCACCATAGCATTAGTAGGTTAAAGTTTATGGTAGATTTGGGGCAAAAAAGGTACGCTATGCGTACCTTTTTTATTTTACACTATTTTGTAATAGTGAGCATCTATTTAAGAAAGGTCAATTACTATCAAACAACCACCAAAGCAATAGTAAAGCGACAAATTCTTGTTACAATTTAAATTTCCATATACTTAAACCCTATCATGTCTTTAGTAGGTTAAATTTATGATAGATTCGGGGCAAAAGAGCGTTTGGAAACAAACGCTCTTTTAATATCATAAAAAAAGGTCAGCTATTTCTAGCGAACCTCTTGTAGTAATTTATTTTATAATTTTATTTATCAGTTGCAAATCTTCTTGCTACTTCTTCCCAATTTATTACATTAAAAAATGCTTCAATATAATCGGGTCTTTTATTTTGATAATTCAAATAATAAGCATGCTCCCAAACATCCATTCCTAAAATTGGTATTCCGCCACAGCCAACTTCTGGCATTAAAGGATTGTCTTGGTTTGGTGTTCCGCAAACATCTAACTTTCCACCTTTATGAACACAAAGCCAAGCCCAGCCCGATCCAAATTGCGTTGCTCCAGCTTTTGAAAATTTAGTTTTAAACTCTTCAAAACTTCCAAAATCTTTTTCAATCGCAGCTAATAAATCTCCAGTAGGTTTTCCTCCACCTTTTGGCGACATTACAGTCCAAAATAAGTTGTGGTTGTAAAAACCTCCACCATTATTTCTAACAGCAGTATTTGATTTATCTAGGTTTAGTAATATATTTTCAATGGTTTTGCCTTCTAATTCGGTACCTTTTGTAGCATCGATTAAGTTATTTGTGTAGGCATTATGGTGTTTTGTATGATGAATTTCCATTGTACGTGCGTCAATGTGTGGTTCTAAGGCATCATAAGAATAAGGTAATTGTGGTAATTCAAAAGACATATCTGTGTTTTTTATAGTTAATACTGAATCATAACCAAAGTTACAAATTAATACATAAATTGTGTTTATATAATTTTGTTATTATTTTATTAAATCTCTGATAAAATTAAAATTTGACTTAAATTGTAATTTTTAAATCTATCTTCAATTTGGACTTACAACCGCAAAATTTATATAACAATTTGGTCGAAATAGTACCATTACAAAAATCCTATTTTGAGGCTTTATTTCAAGCCGCATCAGATGAATTGACTTGGAATCAACATCCAAATCCTTTGCGATACCAATTATCTCATTTTCAACATTTTTTTGAAGGCGCAATTTTCTCTCAAGGCGCATTTATAATCAAGGATAAAGGGACAAAGTATATAATCGGTTCTACGCGTTTTTATAATTATAATGAAAATCAAAAATCTATATACATAGGATATACTTTTATTGCTAGAGAATATTGGGGAAAAGGATATAATTTATCGGTAAAAATAGAACTGTTAAAGTATGCTTTTTTATTTTTAGAAAAAGTATATTTTCAAATAGGGGCAACCAATTTGAGATCACAAAGCGCAATTGCAAAGTTAGGTGCGATAAAAATAAAAGAAGAAATGGTAGAGTATTATAAAGAAAAACCAAAGTTAAATTACTTATATTTAATAGAAAAATTAGATTTTCATAAACAATTCAAACTATCATGATATCGCTATATAATAATTTACTATTAGTTAAGAAATAAATGTAATGGATAAAATTAAAACAGCCTTTTCAATTTATGATGCTTCTGCTGGCTCGGGAAAGACATTTACTTTGGTAAAAGAATATTTAAAAATTATTTTACAATCTAAAAAGTTAGATGCCTATCGCAATATTTTGGCTATCACATTTACTAATAAAGCAGTCCACGAAATGAAAAGTAGGGTTGTGGATAGTTTGTTTGAATTTACCAAAGAAAATCCGAACAAAAAAGCACAGCAATTACTCGGGGTTTTAGAAACTGAAACCGGATTGACCATTCCTAAAATAAAAGAAAAATCCCAGCAAATAATTAAAAATCTTATTCACAATTATGCCGCTTTTGATATTTCTACAATCGATAAATTTACGCACAAAGTAATTCGTGCTTTTGCTCACGACTTAAATTTGCCAATAACTTTTGAAGTTTCTTTAGATACAGATACGCTACTTTCGGAAGCTGTAGATGCCATTATTGCGCAAGCAGGAAACAATGCAGAATTAACCAGCCTATTGGTTGATTTTACCATGGAAAAAACGGACGACGATAAAAGTTGGGATATTTCACGCGAAATTTTAGAAACGGGAGGACTTATTTTAAATGAAAATTACAGAGAAGAAATTACTTATTTAAATGACAAAACAATTCCGGATTTTCAAAAAAGCAAAGGAAATTTAAAAGCAGCTACAGACACATTATTAGAAGAAACTAAAATTGCGGCAAAAACAATTTTACAAATAATAGAAGACAAAGCAATGAATCGTTTTTCTTTCTCTGGGCAATTTTTTATTAAACATTTAGAAAAAATAGTAGACGGAGTTTCTGCAGAAAACACCAAAAAATATACCGTAGCAGAAGATATAAAAATCAATAAAACAGCTAAAGATGCCGCTTTAATAGAAGAATTTATTCCAGATTTTCTAACTCATTTAGAGGTTATTTACTCCAAACTGGCAACTCGTAATTTTTATCTAGCATTTTTAAAACAAATCACGCCACTTTCTTTATTAAATACCTTAAACGCAGAGTTAAAAAAAATTCAAAAAGAACAAGGAATTTTGTCAATTGCCGAATTCAATTCCCTAATTTATGATCAAATTCAAAACCAACCTGCACCATTTATTTATGAACGATTAGGAGAAAAATACCGTCATTTTTTTATCGATGAATTCCAGGACACATCGCAAATGCAATGGCATAATTTAATTCCTTTAATTGAAAATGCATTGTCAAGCGAAAACACACAAGGCGAACGTGGTAGTTTACTTTTGGTTGGCGATCCAAAACAATCCATCTACAGATGGCGTGGCGGAAAAGCAGAACAATTTATAGCACTAAGCCAAGGCGAAAATCCTTTTCCAAACACCAAACCCAGCCACTTTTCTTTAGAAACTAATTGGCGAAGTTATTCACAGGTAATTCAGTTTAACAACTCTTTTTTTGAGTTATTATCTTCTAAATTTAAGAATCCTAATTATCAAGACTTATATAAAAATCATTCTAAACAACTAGAAAATAGTAAAAAAGGCGGTTATGTAAATATTCGTTTTATTCCAAAAGTCGAAGATGATTTAGACGACTTAGAGGAAAATTTAAACAAACAAGATTTGTATTTGCAGGCAACTAAAGAAACTATTGAAAAAATAAAAACCGTTGGCTTCGATTTTAAAGACGTTGTTATTTTAACTAGAAAAAAAGCACACGGAACGGCGATTGCAAAATACTTAACAGAAAATAAAATTCCGATTGTTTCTTCAGAAAGTTTGCTCTTATCTAAATCTTCCGAGGTTTTGTTATGTATCAATATATTACGATATATAAATAATAAAAAAGACACGGAATCTAAAGTGAATTTCTTGTATTATTTGGCGAAAAACAATTTAGAGACCAAAAGTATTCATGATTTTATATTAGAAGGCCGACTTTTAGATAAAGAATCAGAATTTGAAACTTGGCTTTCTCACCAAGACATTAATTTTTCGTTCGAAAACTTGCGAAGAAAGCCCTTATATGAAACGGTCGAAATTATCATTGCTAAGATAATTCCGATAAAAAAGCGAAACGCCTATTTACAATTTTTTTTAGATTTGGTGTTAGAACAGGATATCAAAAAACAATCTGGGATTTCAGATTTTTTAGCGTTTTGGAATTCGCATTCAGAAAAATTAAGTATTCCTTCGCCAGAAGGTAACGATGCCGTTCGTATTATGACTATTCACAAATCAAAGGGTTTAGAATTTCCAGTTGTAATTATTCCTTTTGCAGAAGAAGATTATTCCAGAAGTCCAAAAGACAAAATTTGGCTTGACGCTGATGAAAAAATAGTTGGATTAAACAAAGTTTTAGTTTCCAATAGCAAATCAATTGAAACTTTTGGCGAAAATGCAAAGGCGGTTTATTTGCAAAAAGAAGAAGAGATTTTACTAGATAATGTTAATATTTTATACGTAGCATTAACACGAGCAGAAGAACAATTATTTATAATTTCAAACTACAACCAAAATAAAAATGGTTTGCCAAACAACATGTCGAGCTATTTTGTAGAATTTTTAGGAATAGATTTTCAAGAAGCAAAACAAGAATATGAGTTTGGCGAACGTACAAGATTGTCTGAAAAAGAAATGCCAAAAGAGCAAGCTAAATTAGTGCCACAATTGGCAGAAACATTGTTGCCAAAAAATATCAAAATTGCACAACGGGAAAGTGTAATGTGGAATACCAAGCAGCAGCAAGCCATAGAATATGGAAATACAATTCACGAAATTTTATCTTTTATTAATGCTAGAGAGGAGATACCAGGCGCAATTCAAAAAGCTATAGAAAATGGTTTAATTACAGAAACTCAAAAGCCCGAAATTTATCAAATTATAACAGATATTGTAACCCATTCAGAAATCACAATTTTTTTTCAAAAAGGAAAAACAGCTTTTAATGAAAAAGCAATCTTGTTAAATAATGGGAGCAGCATCAAACCCGATCGAGTAGTATTTGAATCAGAAAAAGTAGTTGCATTATTAGACTATAAAACAGGACAATTTCTTCCTAAACATAAAACGCAACTTGAGAATTACCAATTAGCTTTAGAAGAAATGGGGTTTGAAGTGAATAAAAAAACACTTTTATATATAGGAGAAGAAATAGAAATTGTAAATTTGTAACATTAAAAAAGTAAAAAGTAGGATTGAAAAGTTAACTTAAATAAAACAAATCTCTCAGAAACTTAAAAACTCAGAAAATCAGAAAACATGTACGGGAAAATTCAACATCATTTACAAGAAGAATTACAAGCAATAGAAGAAAACGGATTATTTAAAAAAGAACGCATAATTACTTCAGAACAAGGAGCAGAAATAACAGTAAATGGTAAGAAAGTTCTTAATTTTTGTTCAAATAATTATCTAGGATTGTCATCGCATCCAGAAGTTGTTCAAGCAGCAAAAGACACTTTAGATTCTCACGGGTTCGGAATGTCATCTGTTCGGTTTATTTGCGGAACACAAGATATTCATAAAACTTTAGAGAAAAAAATTGCAGAATTTTATGGTTTAGAAGACACCATTTTATACGCAGCTGCATTTGATGCAAATGGTGGCGTTTTTGAACCATTGTTATCAGATCAGGATTGTATTATTTCAGATTCTTTGAATCACGCTTCCATAATTGATGGTGTTCGTTTGTGTAAAGCAGCGCGTTATCGTTACGAAAATTCTAACATGGAGGATTTAGAATTGCAATTACAAAAAGCTACCGAAGCTGGTCGTCGTTTTAAATTAATTGTTACCGATGGTGTTTTCTCAATGGATGGTTTAGTTGCACCTTTGGATAAAATTTGTGATTTAGCAGATAAATACGATGCGCTGGTAATGGTGGATGAATGCCATGCTGCAGGATTTATTGGTGCAACCGGAAAAGGAACACCAGAAGCTAAAGGCGTAATGGGTAGAGTAGATATTATTACGGGAACTTTAGGTAAAGCGCTTGGTGGCGCCATGGGTGGTTATACTACTGCAAAAAAAGAAATTATAGAAATGCTGCGTCAAAAATCAAGACCATATCTTTTCTCAAATTCATTAGCTCCAGCAATTGTTGGTGCATCCATTAAAGTATTTGAACTTTTAGAAAAAGATACCACCTTACGCGATAAGTTAGAATTTAATACTAATTATTTCAGAAAAGGAATTAAAGATGCGGGTTTAGAAATAATTGACGGAGATTCTGCTATTGTACCAGTAATGCTATACGATGCAAAATTAGCACAAAAAATGGCTGAATTGCTTCTAGAAAAAGGAATTTATGTGATTGGATTTTTCTTTCCAGTGGTTCCTAAAGAAAAAGCTCGAATAAGAGTACAGCTTTCTGCAGCACATACCCAATTTCATTTAGACCAAGCAATCAAAGCGTTTAGCGAAGTTGGAAAAGAATTAAACATTATATAAACAAAATTATTTGTTAAATTATGGAAAGAAATTATTATATAATTACCACATTTTAACATTTACATTTTGATAATTCATTTTAACGTATTACTTTTGAACCATTATATCTATATAATCTAACAAAATTAAATATGAAACATCTTAACAAATTAATTGCTTTATTGATGCTTTTGAGTCTAAGTACTCAAGCTCAAGACAGTAACAACGAATGGGCGATCTCGTTTGGTGTAAACGCTGTTGATGGAGGTAGAGTTAGCGCTGCCAAAAAATTTGAAAATCAAATTTCTAACTATTTTAACGCAAAAGACTATTGGAATGTACTTCCTTCAGTATCTTACATTGGCGTTAATAAATATGTTGGAGATAATTTCTCTTTCGGTATTACTGGTTCTATTAACAAAATTGACAAATTCGTAGAAGAAAGATTTGCACCAACTACTGAATACAATGTAGTAAATCCTGGAGATTTAAACTACTACGGTATTGATGCAACTGTAAAATACAGCTTTATGAAAGCTTTAAATTCTAAAGTAATTGATCCTTCTGCACATGTTGGTGGAGGTTATACTTTCTTTGGGGATGCTTCTGCTGGAACAGTAAATGGTGGTTTAGGTATTACATTTTGGTTTACTGAAACTGTAGGTTTATCTTTTCAATCTACTTATAAATATTCTTTCGACGAAACAAGAGATCCAGCTATTGACGTTCCTACACATTTACAGCATTTTGCAGGTTTAACTTTCAAATTTGGTGCTAAAGATTCAGATGGTGACGGAATTTATGACAGAGAAGATGCTTGTCCAGAAGTTTTTGGATTAAAACAATTCAACGGATGTCCTGATACAGACGGTGACGGAATCGAAGACAGCAAAGATGCATGTCCTAATGAAGCTGGTTTACCAGAATTCAACGGTTGTCCTGATAAAGATGGAGATGGTGTTCAAGATAAAGATGATGCTTGTATCGATGTATTCGGATTAAAATCTTTACAAGGTTGTCCAGATGCTGACGGTGACGGTGTTGCAGACAAAGATGATAAATGTCCAGACGTTAAAGGGCCTAAAGAAAATGCAGGTTGTCCTTGGCCAGATAGAGATGGTGACGGTGTTTATGATAAAGATGACAAATGTCCAGACGTTAAAGGTACAGTTGCTAACTCAGGTTGTCCAGAAGTTTCTGACGAAGTTATCAAGCAATTAAATGCTTACGCTAAAACAATCTTATTTGATTCAGGAAAATTCTCATTCAAACAACAGTCTTACCCAGTTTTAGCTGCTATGACAGAAATTTTGAAAGAATATCCTAACGCTCAATTTTCAATTGAAGGTCATACAGACAGCGATGGTACAGATGCACTTAACCAAAAACTATCAGAAGATAGAGCTGATGCTGTTAAAGTTTATTTAGAAGCTAACGGAATCTCTTCTGGAAGATTATCTACAAAAGGTTTTGGCGAATCAATGCCAATTGATACAAACAAAACTAAAGCTGGAAAAGCTAACAATAGAAGAACTGAAGTAAAATTAGTAAAATAATTTTTCTAAAATATTTTTAAGAAAACGTCTCGATTTATCGGGACGTTTTTTTTATTTTTATTAAATGATATCAAACTCTTTTTTATCCAAAATAGCAAGTATTGTTCTTTCCCAGTACCAAAAGAATAATACAAATACAATCATTGTATTACCCAACAAAAGAGCGAAAGTTTTTCTATTAAACGAAATTCAGGTACAATCGCAACAAACTATTTTTGCGCCAGAAATAATAAGTATAGAAGACTTTGTTCAAGATATATCTGGAATCCGATCTATAGATAGTATTGAACTTTTATTTCAATTTTTTGCTGTTTATTGTTCTATTACTGAAACTGCAAAGCAAGAATCTTTTGAAAATTTTGCTAATTGGGCAAAGACACTTTTACAAGATTTTAATGAAATTGATCGCTACCTCTTAGAACCAAATAAAATATTAAAGTATTTAGAGGATATCAAAGAAGTAGAACATTGGTCTGTTTCTGCCGATAAGAAAACAGATTTAATTGATAAATATTTAGTCTTTTGGAAATTAATTCCAACTTATTATCACGCCTTGTATGCACATCTAAAAAAAGCAAAAATTGGTTATCAAGGTCTAATTTATAGAGAAGCAGTATCCAACTTAAAATATTTTTCTTTTGAGAATAAAGAAGCCAATTATATTTTTGCAGGATTTAACGCCTTAAATCATGCAGAAGAAAAAATAGTTCAGTATTTATTATCCATCAAAAAAGCCCAAATTTATTGGGATATTGATACGGTTTTTATGCAAGATTACTATCATGATGCAGGATTGTTTACTCGTCGGTTTAAAAAAGATTGGAGTCATTACAAGAGTAATCCTTTTGAATTTATTGTAAACGATTTTTCAGAATCAAAAAATATCCAAATAATTGGTACGCCAAAATCTATTGGTCAAGCAAAAATCGTTGGTGATATTGTTAATTCTTTAAAAAAAACGAACCAAAATTTAACCAATGTGGCTGTGGTTCTTGGAGAGGAAAATTTATTGCTTCCTATTTTATATTCCTTGCCAAGTCAAGTCGATGCGTTAAATATCACGATGGGTTATTCTAGTAAAAATAATCCAGTACAAATTTTAGTATCTAAACTATTTAAAATGCACTCAAGTGCAATTTCTAGAAATTCTAAAAGCTATGTTTTTTATTATAAAGAAGTTTTAGATGTTGTAACACATCCGTTATTAGATGGGTTAATTAAAGCAGAAAAGCTGGTTTCTATTGTCAACAAAGACAATTTTACGTTTATTCCGCACAAAAAAGTACTAGAGTTAAAT
This sequence comes from Flavobacterium sp., assembly GCA_047636155.1. GTDB lineage: Bacteria > Bacteroidota > Bacteroidia > Flavobacteriales > Flavobacteriaceae > Flavobacterium. The sequence continues at coordinate 43,405 of JBLIJW010000004.1, forward strand.
GGAAAATCATCGGAAATATTTGATTTTATTTTTACCAAATGGGACAACAATCCGATAGTTATTTTAGAAACAATTGCAACTATTCTAATCCAAATTAAGGACTTTTTAAATAAAGATATCGAAGAAGAAAAAATTACCAAAGCTTTTCTGTTTTCCATCTTTAAAGTAATTAATAAACTTCAATCGTATTTTGAGAACAATCCAAATATAAATAATGTTGAAACCCTTTATGCTATTTACAAACAAGTTATAGATGTTGCCGAGGTTTCTTTTGAAGGCGAACCACTAAACGGATTGCAAATAATGGGAGTTTTAGAAAGTCGTGTTCTTGATTTTGATACCGTAATTATAACATCGGTAAACGAAGGAAAATTCCCAGCAGGAAAAAGCATGAATTCTTTTATTCCTTATGATGTTAAATTAGAATATGGTTTGCCCACTTTTAAAGAGAAAGATGCTATTTATACCTACCATTTTTACCATTTATTACAACGTGCAAAAAACATTTATCTTTTATATAATACAGAAGCGGATGGTTTAGATGCGGGAGAAAGAAGCAGATTTATAACACAGTTATTAGTAGAAAAGCAAGCAAATCACACCATTACTGAGCGCATTATAAATCCTAATGTACCAGAAATTGCCTACCAACCAATGGTAATTGAAAAAAGTGAAAAGGTAATGGAGCGATTGAAGGAAATTGCAATCAAGGGATTTTCACCTTCGGCATTAACGAGTTATATCCGAAATCCGATACAATTCTATTTTCAGAAAATCTTGAGCATTCGAGAAACAGATGAAGTAGAAGAAAACATTGCGGTTAATACACTAGGAACAATTATTCATGGCGCTTTAGAAGAATTATACAAGCCATTTATAGGTAAAATTTTAACTGAACAAAATATAGAAACTTGTTTTAAATTGTTAGAAAATGAAATCATCTCACAGTTTAAATTGGTGTATAAAGAAGGCGAAATTAAACAAGGTCGTAATTTATTGGCTTTTGAAGTCGCGAAAAGAAATGTTTTTAACTTTTTAAAAATTGAATTACAAAGTATCAAAGACGGAGATGCAATTAAAATTATTGCTTTAGAAAAAACTATTGAACACGAAATAAGCAGTCCTAAATTGCCGTTTAAAGTGCTTTTAAAAGGAAATGTAGACCGAATTGAAGTGCGTAACGGAATTATTAGAATTATTGATTACAAAACCGGTAAAGTAGAAAAACGCAATGTGGTTTTAAAAGATTGGAATGGTTTAACTGCCGACGGTAAAAATGATAAAATTATTCAGATTTTGACTTATGCTTATATGTACCAAGAGCAATACAAAAATCAACAATTAGAAGTGGGAATTATTTCTTTTAAAAATTTACGTTCCGGATTTTTACCTTTTGAATTTAAAGCAGATAAAAACGGAGAAACCATAATAAGCTCAGAAATTTTAGACAATTTCAAAACCCAATTAATTGGCTTGCTTGAAGAAATTTTAGATCAGTCAAAGCCGTTAGAAGAGCGAGTTTAGTAGGATAATTCAGTTTTTTTTCGTAACTTTACTTTATAACGAAAAAGAATTATTATGAAAAAAATTATTATACTTTCCTTGTTAATTTTAGCTTCTTGTTCTTCAAAAGTTAATTTCCCGATCTCTAATGTAACACCCGGTGCGGAAATCTCAATGAAGTCATCTAAAGACGATAACGGAAATAGTAAATTAACCTTAAAAGCTAAATACCTTACCTCTCCAGAAAGATTAACTCCTGCTAGAAGTGTTTATATTGTTTGGTTACAAACAAAAGATAATGGATTGATAAATTTGGGACAATTAGAAACAGATTCTTCTTCTAAAGCTTCTTTTGAAACAATTACACCCTATGAACCAAACGAAGTTTTTATAACTGCTGAAGATAACGCTGCTCTAAAATACCCAACAGGACAAGAAATTACGAGAGCTAAACTGTAAATTGACAATTAAAGTTAAAAACCCGAATCCTAAAAGATTCGGGTTTTTTATTTATTTCAAAAACCGAATTAAAACATCTAATAATTCTTGCGTATTTTCTAAATGACTCATGTGTCCGTCATTAAAGGTTACCAAAGCAACATTCGTATTTTCAATTTGCTTTATGCTATCTGAATAATTCAAAACCGGATCTTGCTTTCCTAAGACAAGCACTATCGGGAAAGTAGAAAAGTGCAACAAAACTTCTCGATCTTTCCTTATTTTCATACCTTCTAATGAAGCAACAATTCCTTGTAAGGATGTTTTTAAAGCTTCTTTTTTAACCATTTCGATGGAATCGGTCATCACTTCACGATTTTTTTCGCTAAATAAGTTAGCAATACTCATACTGATAAACGAGGCATAATTTTGTTTCACACATTTTATAGCACGATTGCGATTTAACTTTCGTTCGTCGCTATCTGCAACAGCGGTAGAATTTACTAGCGCAATGCCTTTGCAAGTATCCGGATATAATTCGGCGAAAGCTAGGGCAACATAACCACCCATAGAATGTCCTATAAAAGTCGCTTTTCTTACTTTCAAACTTTGTAAAACCGCAAAAACCATATCGGCTTGATCCTCCATAGAGTGTATATAACCCAGATTTTCGGTTGCGCCATGACCAAATAAATCTATCGCAACTACGCGATGCTTTTTGGATAAAATGGGAATACAAAAATCCCACATAGATTTATTTTCTAAAAAACCATGCAACAAGACAACCGTTGCGCCTTTTCCGGTTTCAGAAAAAGAGATAGAAGTGTTTTTGTAAAGGAAATTTTGCATCTAGCAAAAATAGGTTTTTTTAATTTCTGCGAAGGCAGAAATCTATTATGTAGCATATTTCATTAATAAAAAACGGCTTCAAAATTTTGAAGCCGTTTTTAATTTATGGTTGTTTGATTAAAGTGTATTCGCCGTAAGGGATGGTAAAATCTCTAAAAACAGAAGGTAAATCTAAATTATTTTTATTAACGTTTTTCGCATCTTCCATTTTTATAAATTTCATTTTTATAACTTCTAAACTATTTTGAATTCCTTTTTCTAGTACCATAATTGCACTAATGCCGAAATCATCGTTTGTCGGCTCATCGACCATTAAAGAAACTCGTTTAGCATCTGGTGGGCAAGTATTGCACGAAGGAAATCTATCATTTTGTATTATACCTGCAGAATATAAGTTATATTTTCTAAAGTCAACATGATTTATCGCTAAATTATTAAGGGTGTTTAATCTTTCAATACCATTTTTAACATACTTTACTTCACCAATTAAAAAATCTCTATAGCAAGAAATATAATTTGAAACCAGCATTGATTCTTTTTTAATCAATTTAATTGTTATAGAATCATTTCCGTTTTGATAAAGCCAAGTTCCTTCAAATGCTTCAAATACATTATTTGTATCTTTATAATATGCATTCGCAACCGTTTGCCAATTTTGATTTTCTATTGGAATTACTGGATTTTGTGCTAATCCAAAATAATTAGAAAATAAAATTAATATTAAAATATTTATCTTTTTAAAGTAATTGATTAATTGCATGGTGTTTCATTTATAGGGTTACTACTATTATTTTCATTTAGCGTTAATTTATTCCAACCTAGTATTTTAGAATTATTTGCAACAGTGTCTTCATTTTCCCGATAGCGCGGATTTGCAATCCGTGCCAATAATATGATAAAAAACCCCGATAGCGCGGATTTGCAACCCGATAGCGCGGATTTTCAATCCGTGCCAAGTATTGCAGTTAACTGATTATTATTTAAAGTTAAAGTTGACCCCGATAGCGCGGATTTGCAATCCGTGCCAATAATATGATAAAAAATCCATTTAATTTAATTTCAATTCATTTTTATCCAGAATAATTTTTTGCTACTATTTGATTTGATTCACTTTGCAGGCACGGATTACAAATCCGCGCGGTCGTGGTTAATTTCTGCGAAGGCAGAAATCTCCCAAAAATTATACAAATCAAAAAGAAACCAACTCAAAAAAAGACGGTTCGCTTTCGCAAACCGTCTTTTTTCTATATTCTATTCTCTTTTTAAGAATTCATCAAACTTTCAATTTCTTCCACTTCAATAGGAATGTTTCGCATTAAATTAAATGGTTCGCCAGAAGCCTGAATTACAACATCGTCTTCTAATCTAATTCCAAAACCTTCTGCCGGAATATAAATTCCCGGTTCTACAGTAAAAACCATATTGGCTTCCATTGGCAAATGCAACAATCCATAATCGTGCGTGTCCAATCCCATGTGGTGCGATGTTCCGTGCATGAAATATTTTTTGTACGCTGGCCAATCTGCTTTTTCGTTTTGCACATCGGCTTTGTCCAAAAGTCCCAAACCAAGTAATTCAGATGTCATTAATTTACCAACTTCTACGTGGTATTCTTTCCAAAAAGTTCCTGGAACAAGCATTTTTGTAGCTTCGTTTTTAACACGTAAAACGGCGTTGTACACTTCTTTTTGTCTGTCAGAAAAGCGACCAGAAACCGGAATCGTTCTGCTCATATCGCTACTATAATTCGCATATTCGGCACCAACATCTAACAAAATTAAATCACCAGATTTACACTCTTGGTTATTCTCAATATAATGCAAAACATTGGCATTGTTGCCAGATGCAATAATTGGTGTATAAGCAAAACCTTTAGATCTGTTTCTTAAAAATTCGTGAGCAAATTCGGCTTCAATTTCATATTCGGCAACACCAGGTTGTACAAATTTTAAAATTCGGCGAAAGCCTTTTTCTGTAATATCACATGCTTTTTGAATCAAATCTAATTCTGTTTGTTCTTTAACCGATCGCAACTTTTGTAAAATCGGATTTGATTTTTCTACCTTGTGTGCAGGATAGTTTTGTTTCCAACTTTTCACAAAACGAGCTTCACGAGTTTCGGTTTCAATGCTTGCGCGATAATGTTCGTTGGTGTTTATGTACATGGTATCTGCATACGACATAATTTCTTTAAGAGTTTTTTCAAAATCTTGTAACCAAATAACATTCTTAATTCCAGAAGTTGCAAAAGCAGCATCTTTAGTTAATTTTTCGCCTTCCCAAACTGCAATGTGCTCGTTGGTTTCTTTTAAAAATAAAATTTCTTTAAGATTTTCATAAGGCGCATCAGGAAACAAAAGCAAAACACTTTCTTCTTGATCTACGCCGCTTAAATATAAAATATCCCGATGTTGTGCAAATGGCAAACTGCTATCTGCAGAAACTGGATAAATATCGTTAGAATTAAATACTGCGACACTATTTGGCTTCATCTGAGCAACAAATTTTGTGCGATTTTTTACATATAATTGGCTGTCTATCGGAAGATATTTCATGGTATAGAAAATTAAATTTCTCAAAAATACTAAGAATAACGCCAAATTTGGTTAACAGAAATACAAAATCTAAAAAAAAGTAGCCTAAGTTTATCTTACTATAAAAAAAGTAACGTTGTACAGTATTTGAAACCTAAATTTTGGGCTTTCTGAACATTAGCAATTCCCGCTTTTCGTTATAGTTTTAATTTTTTTGTTTGCTTCGTGCCTCGCAAGTTCAAAAAAATTAAAAGCTGCCACTACAATCGGGGTTAATAATTAATTATATCGAATGAAATCATTACTTCTAAGACTATTTTTACTATCACTAACATCTGTTTTCGTTAGCTCTTGCACAGATGCAGACGATACTTTACCAGAACCAAAAGTAATTATCAAATTTAAATTCGATTCTGGTCTAGCACGATTAAAAAATTTTGGTCAACCAACAACAATTGCAGCAGGAAATGCAGCGCAAAAACCGACATTTAATTTTATCTCTGCGCATTATTTAGAGTTTTCGCCAAATGCTACAACCCAATTAGGACAAGGATATGTGGCCTACTTAGCACCAGAAACTACCTTAGGCGGAAGTGCAGCTATAGATTTTAGTAAAGCAATACAAGTTAAAGAAGGCGAAGCATTTTTAGAAATTCCGTTAAAAGATTTTCAAGCAGGTTCTTACGAATGGTTACGAGTTTCGCTTTCCTACCAAGACTATTCTATTTCTATGCTATTATCCCAAGTAGATTACCAAGCCAACATAAAAAGCTTTATCGGTTTTAACACTTATCTAGAAAATCGTATAATCAATAACACCTCTTTCACCGGAAACAAACCACAAGGATATTGGGAATTTTCAATTTTAAATAATCCGTTTGAAACTTCTGGTCAAACAGCAGCAAATGCTACAACAGTTCCAAATCCGTTAGCTGCAACATCACCAATTCCGGCAGGTTCCTGTGTAGTAACAGGTAAATTTGAAACCCCATT
>JBLIJW010000005.1:0-49227 GCA_047636155.1 Flavobacterium sp.
CTATTAACAAAGCTAAATAATATTTATATCATATTACTAGTTGTTACCACTTTATGGATGGGAACAATAGGATTTATTGATGATTATATAAAAATATTCAAAAAAGATAAAAAGGGATTAAAAGGAAAATTCAAAGTTATAGGACAAGTTGGTTTGGGACTAATTGTTGGTTATGTTTTATATTTTAATCCGCATGTAACGGTAAGAGAAAAAAGCAATACTCCGATAACATTTAACCAAACAACTAGTTTAATTTCTTCTGCACCAAAAGAGGTTAAATCAACAATAACAACAATTCCTTTTACTAAAAATAACGAATTGGATTATGCGGTTGCTCTAAAGTTTTTGGGAGATGATTATGAAGATTATGCGTGGTTAATTTTTATTCCGATTGTAATTTTTATTATTACCGCAGTTTCAAATGGAGCAAATTTAACGGATGGAATAGATGGATTAGCCGCAGGAACATCTGCAATTTCAGTTTTAGCATTGGGGATTTTCACTTTCGTTTCTGGTAACATTGTTTTATCTAGCTATTTAAATGTAATGTATATTCCAAATTCTGGAGAAATGACCATTTTTATTGCAGCATTCGTTGGTTCATTAATCGGATTTTTATGGTACAATTCCTATCCAGCATCTGTTTTTATGGGTGATACAGGTAGTTTAACTATTGGTGGTATTATTGCAGTTTTGGCAATATCAGTAAGAAAAGAAATGTTATTACCTGTACTTTGCGCCATCTTTTTTGCAGAAAGTGCTTCGGTTATCTTACAAGTAACATACTTCAAATACACTAAAAGACGCTTTGGTGAAGGAAGAAGAATTTTCCTTATGTCGCCGTTACACCATCATTATCAGAAAAAAGGATACCACGAAAGTAAGATCGTAACACGATTTTGGATTGTAGCAATTCTCCTATCCATAGTTTCAATTGTAACCTTAAAATTAAGGTAATGATTAAAAGATTAGTAATTCTTGGCGGAGGAGAAAGTGGAGTTGGTACTGCCATTTTAGGAAAAAAAGAAGGATACGATGTTTTTGTATCTGATTTTGGAAAAATAAAAGAAAAGTACCAAAACGTTCTTACAGAATATGAAATTGCTTGGGAAGAAGAAAAGCATACAGAAGATTTAATTCTCAATGCAACTGTAGTGATGAAAAGTCCAGGAATTCCGGATAAAGTTTCTATCGTTCAAAAACTGAATGATTTACAGATTCCGGTTATTTCAGAAATCGAATTTGCTTCACAATTTTCAGACGCAATCACGATAGGCATTACAGGTAGTAATGGTAAAACAACAACAACAATGTTAACCTATCACTTGTTAAAATCTGCAGGATTAAATGTAGGATTAGCAGGGAATATTGGTAAAAGTTATGCTTGGCAAGTGGCAGAAAATAATTTCGATTACTATGTATTAGAGTTGAGCAGTTTTCAACTAGACGGAATTATAAATTACAAACCGCATATTGCAATTTTAACTAATATTTCGCCAGATCATTTGGATCGATACGAATATAAATATGAAAATTATATTAATTCAAAATTCAGAATTACAAAAAATCAAACAAAACAGGATTACCTGATTTATGATTTTAACGATGAAGCAAGTACAAATTATATCAAAACAAACCCTAACATACAAACACAATTACTGCCATTTTCAATTTCAGAAGCTGTTGAAAAAGGTGCTTATCTAAATAATAATACTATGATTATAAACATCAACGAAGAAGAATTTTCTATGGAAACTTCACAAATTGCATTAGAAGGAAAGCATAATTTAAAAAATGCAATGGCAGCAGCTTCTGTAGCAAGTTTGTTAAAAATAAGAAAGCAAACTATCAGAGAAAGTTTAGGAAGTTTTCAAGGTGTAGAACATCGCTTAGAAAAAGTACTTAAAATTCAAAATGTTCAGTATATCAACGATTCCAAAGCTACCAATGTTAATGCAACATTTTTTGCTTTAGATAGTGTAAATGCGCCTACTGTTTGGATAGTTGGTGGCGTAGATAAAGGAAACGATTATACCGAATTAATGGCATTGGTTAATGAAAAAGTAAAAGCAATAATTTGTCTCGGAATTGATAATCGTAAAATTATTGATGCCTTTAGGAATGTTGTAGATATGATGGTAGAAGTTGATAATATGCGAGATGCCGTAAATACCGCAAAACATTTAACAGAAAAAGGAGATATTGTTCTGCTTTCTCCTGCATGCGCAAGTTTTGATTTGTTCGAGAGCTACGAAGATCGTGGTAATCAATTCAAACAAGCGGTTCGCAATTTATAAAAGGGTAAAAACAACTAAACATGAAAGATATTTTAAATAGTTTAAAAGGAGATAAAGGTATTTGGGCATTCATTGCTCTTTTAGCTTTGCTTTCTTTCATGCCAGTTTTTAGCGCAAGTAGTAATTTAGCTTACAAAAGTCATGGTTCAGGAAATGCATTGACCTACTTGTTTCGTCATTTCATGCATATTTTAATTGGCTTGGTAATTATACATCAAGTACATAAAATACCGTACCATTATTATCGCTTTTTATCGCGTTTGGCCTTGCCTTTAGTTTGGATTTTATTAGCCTTTACAATAATTAGCGGAACAATGATTGACGGTGCCAACGCTAGCAGATGGTTACGAATTCCTATTGTTGGGCTAACCTTTCAACCATCAGCATTTGCAGCTATTATTCTATATATTTTTGTTGCCCGATATTTGTCTAAACCAAAAGAAAATCCAATTACTTTCAAAAATAGTTTTATTGAACTTTGGATTCCGGTCGGAATAACGTTAATGCTTATTCTTCCTGCCAATTTTTCTACAACAGCTTTAATTTTTGTAATGGTTTTAATGCTAGCTTTTATAGGAAATTATCCGTTAAAGTATATTGGATCTATTGTAGGAATCGGAGTAATCGGTTTGCTATTCTTTATTTTGGTAGCCAAAGCATTTCCAGATGCTTTTCCTAATCGTGTAGATACTTGGATTAGCCGCATAGAAAATTTCACAACTAATAAACCAACAGAAGATGATTACCAAATAGAAAAAGCAAAAATCGCAATCGCGTCTGGCGGAATATACGGACTTGGTCCGGGAAAAAGTATTCAGAAAAATTTCTTACCACAATCTTCCTCTGATTTTATCTTTGCAATAATTGTAGAAGAATATGGACTTTTTGGCGCGCTCGCAATAATTATGATTTATTTGCTATTGTTGTTCCGATTTATAATCGCAGCAAGAAAATCAAATTCAGAATTCGGAAAGTTACTTGTCGTCGGACTTGGTTTTCCAATTGTTTTCCAAGCTTTTATAAATATGGGTGTTGCGGTAGAATTGCTTCCGGTAACCGGACAAACCTTGCCATTAATTAGTTCTGGTGGAACTTCTATTTGGATGATTTGTGCAGCAATAGGAATCATTTTAAATGTTACCAAAAAAGAAGAAGAAATTGCAGCAGAATTGTCAGAAAAACAAAAACGACAAGACGCTTTAGAAAAATTAATTGATAACCAATTACAAGAAGACGAACAAGAAAACAGAAAATCAGAAAACGAAGACTATTCGATTGAAGATAACCCTATGAATGCCGTGTTACATAAAAATTAGAAGTTAAAAATAATGAAAAAATTCATATTAAGTGGTGGTGGAACTGGCGGACATATTTATCCGGCAATTGCTATTGCAAATGAATTGAAAAAGCAATTTCCAGATTGTGAAATTTTGTTCGTTGGCGCAAAAAACAAAATGGAAATGCAAAAAGTGCCACAAGCTGGTTACGAAATTAAGGGTTTGTGGATTGCTGGTTTGCAACGAAAATTAACTTTTGACAATGCAATGTTGCCAGTAAAATTTTTGGATAGCTTATTAAAAGCAAGAAAAATAATTAAAGATTTTAAACCAGATGTAGTTATTGGAACTGGCGGTTTTGCAAGCGGACCTTTGGTGAAAATGGCAGCTATGGCAAAAATTCCAACCATAGTTCAAGAGCAAAATTCGTATCCAGGCATTACAAACAAATGGTTAAGTAAACAAGCGGTTAAAATTTGTGTGGCCTATGAAAATTTAGAACGATTTTTTCCAGCTAATAAAATTAGAATAACCGGTAATCCGGTAAGACAAGATTTGGTAGCAGGAGAAAATAAAAAGCAAGAAGCCATTTCTTATTTTAATTTAGATGATAATAAAAAAACGGTGGTTATCCTTGGCGGAAGTTTAGGATCTAGAAGAATTAATCAATTAATAGAAAAAGAAATTTCTTTTTTATTGCAAAACGGCTTACAAGTTTTCTGGCAATGCGGAAATTTTTATTTGGCAGAATACAAACATTTTTCAGAAACAGAAGACGTACAAGTTGTATCGTTCATAGACAGAATGGACTTGATTTATGCTGCAGCAGATTTTATAATTTCTCGTGCTGGCGCATCTTCCGTTTCCGAGTTGAGTTTGGTTGCAAAACCAACAATTTTTATTCCGTCACCAAATGTTGCCGAAGACCATCAAACTAAAAATGCAAACGCTGTTGTTAAAATAAAAGGTGCATTGCTGTTAAAAGAATCCGAGTTGGACGAAAGATTTCAGTCTACATTCAATCAACTTCTGCACGACGAAAATTTACAAATTAGTTTGAGCGAAAATTTTAAAAAACTTGCCAAACCAAACGCAACAAAAGATATTGTAGAAGAAATTGTAAAATTGATAAAATGAAAAATAAATTAACTTTAGTTGTTTTAATAGTTATAGTTGTTTGTTCTAATTGCTATTCTAATTCTATTAGTAAAAATTTAGATAGTATCCAATTTAAAATGGATCGAGGAGCTATATTCATTGATGTTACAATAAATAATAAACCTTATAATTTTTTATTTTCAACTGCCACTAATTCTTCTATTTCAATTGAGTTAATTAATTTGTATGATTTAAAGTCAAGCAATAAAAACAAAGAAGAAATTTTTTATAGTTTAAAAGAATTTAAAATTGGAAATTCAGTGTTTAAAAAAATTGACGCAAAGTCATTTAATGTTAAAAGCTCTTTTAATTTAAAATGTTCGAAAGTTTACGGAATAATAGGTTCAGATTTTTTGTCAAGCTTAGTTTGGAAAATCGATTATAAAAACAAATATATTATATTTTCAAATTCAATAGATGATTTTAATTTTTCAAAGGAGGTCAAAAAAATAAATTTTAAAACAGCTAAAAGTAGTTATGCACCATTGATAAATCTAAATGCAAATAACATCAATTATGAAAATGTTATGGTGAGTATAGGAAGTAATGCTACTATTAATTTGCCTAACAAAAATTTTAAAGATTCAATATTTAGATATAAAAATGTAAAATATACTGGAAGTGAAAGATTTTCAATTAAAAGCTATAATACTTTATTCACTGAAACTTGTGTTATGCTACCAGAGATAAAAAGTCAAAATTATAGTTTAGGAAGTAATATAGTAGTTTTTTCAGATGACGATAAATCATTTATTGGAAATAAAATTCTAAAGAACTACGAATTAACAATTGATTGGAAAAACAATATTTTATACTTAGATAATTATAATTCAGGCGAAAAATATATAATAGAAGACTATGGTTTTTACATTTATAAACGATTTAATTCAATAGAAGTAGTTGGTGTTTATATTGATTCAGATGCTGATAAAAAAGGAATAAAAAACGGAGATATTGTTTCAATGATTAATGAAATAGATTTTACAAAAATTTCAGAAGAAGAATTATGTTATTTACTTTTTAATTTTAAAAACCATTTTAACGGTCAACCAATAAACGTAAACGTTATAAGAAATGGTAAAAAATTAAATTTCAATATTTCTAAAGAAATAATTTTAAATTAAAAAATGAAATTAAACCAAATACATAACGTTTATTTTATAGGCATTGGCGGAATTGGCATGAGTGCGTTAGCGCGCTATTTTAAAAACATTGGTAAGAATGTTGCTGGTTACGATAAAACGCCTACACGTTTAACAAAAGAGTTAAGCGAGAACGGAATGGAGATTCATTTTGAAGAAGATATTACTGCAATTCCAGAAACGTTTTATAAAGAAAATACGCTTGTTATTACAACACCTGCAGTTCCAAAAACACATGCAGAATGGAATTATTTTGTAGAAAGAGAATACGAAATAAAAAAAAGAGCAGAAGTTTTAGGAATTATAACCAAAGATACTTTTTGTTTTGCAGTTGCAGGAACGCATGGCAAAACTACAACGTCAAGCATTTTAGGGCATATTTTGTTTGAAAGTGGTGAAGACGTTACTGCCTTTTTAGGCGGAATTGTAGAAAATTATAATTCAAATTTAATAGGAAACGGAAAAACTATTACAGTTGTAGAAGCAGATGAGTTTGATCGTTCCTTTTTGCATTTACATCCAAACATTGCTTGTGTAACTTCTATGGATGCAGATCATTTAGATATTTACGGCGATGCAGCAGCAATTGAAGATTCATTTCGGGAATTTGCCGATAAAGTAACCGATAAAAATTTGTTGTTTATTCCAAAAGGTTTGGACTTAAAAGGCATAGAAGTTGCAATTAATGATCAGGCTAAATTTACCGCCACTAACATTAGAATTGAAAATAGCGCCTATGTTTTTGATATTAATAATGAAGGGGAAATCACAAAAAATGTAGCTTTTGGATTGCCAGGACATCATAATTTAATGAATGCTTTAATGGCCTTCGCTATGGCTAAAACGTATGGCGTTACTGCGGATAAAATTAAAAATGCTTTAGCTAGTTTTAAAGGAATTCAAAGACGTTTTTCTTATCAAATAAAAACAGAAAACAAAGTATATATTGATGATTATGCACACCATCCAACAGAAATAAATGCGGTACACCAAGCTGTTAGAGAATTATATCCTAACGATAAAGTTTTGGCAGTTTTTCAGCCACATTTATTTAGCAGAACTAAAGATTTTGCAGATGAATTTGCTAAAAGTTTGTCGCAGTTTGATGAAGTGTATGTTTTAGATATTTATCCGGCAAGAGAACAATCTATAGAGGGAATAACATCTGATTGGTTGGTTTCTAAAATAAATAATTCGAAAAAAAGGCGAATAGATAAGAAAGATATTATTCCGATAGTAAGTACTTCTCAAGCAAAAATAATTGTGACCATTGGCGCAGGAGATTTAGGCGAACTAGTGCCTCAAATAAAACAAAGTTTGTTATGAAACATTTTAACTGGTATAACATACGATTAATAGTGCTTTTTGGAGTTTTGGTTTTTTGTATTCCTTTTCTTTCGATAGAAATAGCCATCGAAAATTACAAAAATCAGAAGTTGTTTTTGTAGGAAATAACAACGTTTTTGTAAAGCAAGAAGTGGTTAATAAATTGTTAATAGAAAATAAATTAGATGCACGAAGTATCGAAAAGATTGAAGTAGATTTGAATATAATCGAAAAATCTATCAACAATCACCCAATGATCCAAAAATCTGAGGTGTTTGTTAGTGTAGATGGTGTTCTAAAAGCATTGGTAGTTCAAAAAACTCCAATAGCAAGAGTAATGACACAAAACGGTTCGTTTTATATTGATTCAGAAGGAAATACCATGCCGCTGTCAGAAAATTACGCAGCACATGTTCCTTTAGTTTCCGGTGCAATTTCTAAAGAAAATTGTGCTAAAATGTATCCTTTTTTAATGCAAATTTACAAGGATGATTTTTTAAAGAAAAACATCATTTCTGTTGAAGTGTTAAACAACAAAGACGTTTTGTTGGGCAACAGAAATTATGATTTTGACATAGAGTTTGGAAAATTGAAGGAAATAGAGCGAAAGTTTAAAAATTATAAAGCATTTTTTCACAAATCAGTCGCAGATCATTCTATAGAAAAATATAAAAAAATCACCCTAAAGTTTACACAACAAGTAGTTTGTACTAAATAAATTAAATGAAGATGGACAAAGATAATATTGCGGTTGGTTTAGACATTGGTACAACAAAAATTGTAGCCATGATTGGTAAAAAAAACGAATACGGAAAACTTGAAATTCTTGGCGTAGGTAAAGCCAAAAGTTTAGGTGTTTCTCGTGGCGTGGTAAATAATATTACCCAAACCATACAGTCAATAGAACAGGCAATAAGCGAAGCAGAAGAAAACTCAGGTTATAAAATTAATGATGTAGTTGTAGGAATTGCAGGACAGCATATTCGCAGCATTCAGCATACCGATTACATTAGCAGAAGTAATTCAGAAGAAGTTATTTCAAGTAAAGATATTCAGATCTTGATTGATCAGGTAAATAAATTGGCTATGTTGCCGGGTGAAGAAATTATTCACGTTTTACCGCAAGAATTTAAAATTGACGGTCAAGCCGAAATAAAAGAGCCAATCGGAATGTTTGGTTCAAGATTAGAAGCTAGTTTTCATGTTGTAGTAGGTCAAGCATCTTCTATTAGAAATGTTGGCAGATGCATTCAAACCGCTAATGTAGAGTTATCCGGAATAACATTAGAACCTTTAGCATCTGCAGACGCAGTTTTAAGCCAAGAAGAAAAAGAAGCTGGTGTTGCCTTAATTGATATTGGTGGAGGAACAACAGACTTAGCTATTTTTAAAGATGGGATTATCCGTCATACGGCTGTAATTCCTTTCGGAGGAAATGTAATTACAGAAGATATAAAAGAAGGTTGTTCGATTATCGAAAAACAAGCAGACTTACTAAAAGTAAAATTTGGTTCGGCATGGCCAGGTGAAAATAAAGACAATGAAATTGTTTCTATTCCAGGTTTACGCGGTCGCGATCCAAAAGAAATTTCTTTAAAAAATTTATCTAAAATAATTCATGCACGGGTTGTTGAAATTATTGAGCAAGTTTTTACAGAAATAAAGATGTATGGACATGAAGATCCGAGGAAAAAATTAATTGCCGGAATTGTATTAACTGGCGGCGGTTCGCAATTAAAACACATCAAACAGTTAGTAGAATACATAACAGGTATGGATACCAGAATAGGATATCCTAACGAACATTTGGCCGGAAATTCTAACGAAGAAATATCAAGTCCTCTTTATGCAACAGCAGTAGGATTGGTTATGAATAGCATTGCAAATCAAACACAAAGTGCGTATAAAATAGAAGTGAGCAGACCAACTTCTAAATCCAGAAATTCGCAAATAGAAGAACCAAAAGCAGAAATTCCAGAAGCAGAAATAGTTAAAGAACCAGAATCAACTTTAACACAAGTAAAAAAATCGTTCATCGATAAATATATGGACAAAATAAAAGATTTTCTTGACAACGCCGAGTAGGAAGTTAGAAGAAAAGTAAGAAAATAAAAGCAAAAAAATCAAAAAAACCAAAATAGTATGATAAGCAACTCAGAATTTGGAAACATTTCGTTTGATTTACCAAAAAATCAATCCAATGTAATTAAAGTAATTGGTGTAGGTGGCGGTGGTAGTAATGCCATTAATCACATGTTCAAGCAAGGAATTAAAGGAGTAGACTTTATCGTGTGTAATACCGATTCGCAAGCACTTCAAAATAGTCCGGTACCAAATAAAATTCAGTTAGGAGTAACCTTAACAGAAGGACTTGGAGCAGGAGCAAATCCAGATGTCGGACATCAATCTGCTATTGAAAGCATGGAAGAAATCGAAAAAATGTTAGATACTAACACGAAAATGATTTTTATCACTGCTGGAATGGGTGGAGGAACAGGAACAGGTGCAGCACCAGTAATTGCTCAATTAGCAAAAGACCGACAAATTTTAACTGTAGGTATTGTAACAATTCCTTTTCAGTTTGAAGGAAAAGTTCGTCAAGAACAAGCATTACTTGGTGTAGAAAGATTGCGCAAACAAGTAGATTCATTAATTGTAATTAATAACAATAAACTTCGTGAAGTATATGGAAATTTAGGTTTTAAAGCCGGATTCTCAAAAGCAGATGAAGTATTGGCAACTGCTTCACGCGGAATTGCAGAAGTAATTACACACCATTATACGCAAAACATTGATTTGAAAGATGCGAAAACCGTGCTTTCAGATAGTGGTACAGCAATAATGGGTTCTGCTACCGCATCTGGAGAAAACCGTGCAAAAGAAGCAATTGTTTCTGCATTGGATTCACCACTACTTAATGACAATAAAATAACAGGAGCCAAAAACGTATTGTTGCTTATCGTTTCTGGAAACAACGAAATTACTATTGATGAAATTGGTGAAATCAATGATCACATTCAAGTAGAAGCAGGTCATAATGCCAACATAATAATGGGTGTTGGTGAAGACGAATCTTTAGGCGATGCCGTTGCAGTCACTATTATTGCAACTGGTTTTAATGTAGAACAGCAAAAAGAAATTGTTAATACAGCACCAGAAAAAATTATTCATACTTTAGAAGGAGATCAAAAAATTGTTCGTGATTTAACTCAAAAAACAGTAGATATTTTTCAAAAATCTATAGATTCTACGCCAGTAAATGACGAGAAAATTGTTTTTGATTTAATGCAAGAAGAAGAAATTGTTAACCAAACTCCAATAGCAAATTCTAATGAAAACGAATTAATTCAAATGAATGAATTCTTACGTAATTTAGATGTAACATTTGAAATTGTTTCTCCAATAAAAGAAACCGAATTCCAGTTTACAACTCCAAATTCTGTTAACGAAATTAAAGTAAAAGATGCTCAAGTAGTTCGTCAAGAAATTCAAAGTCTTTTTACTTTTGATATTCCTACAGAAAAACCGAAAGTAACAGAATCTAACTTGCTTTTTGATTTAACAGAAGAAGCCAAACAAATAGAAGTAAAACAACCAATCGAATTTGTACCGGTAACAGAAGTAGAAAAAGACGGAATCATTAAATATTCTCTAGAAGAATATATGGAAGTAGAAAACGAAATTTTAAATTCTAAACCAATTGTTGAAGTAAAAACAGAAACAATACCAGAAGAATTAAAAATTACCATGAAGGTGCAAGATACAAAAGCAGCAGAATTTCCAACTCATTTTGATGCAATTTCTCCAGTAGAAATGACCATAGAAGAAACTTTAAAAATGCGTGCAGACGACCGTCGTCGCAAATTAAAAGACTTTAACTATAAATTTCAAAATAACAATTCAAAATTTGAAGATTTAGAGAAAGAACCAGCCTATAAAAGATCTGGCATCGAGTTGCAAAACAACCAAAACAAGCCAAATCAATCGCGCACATCCTTAGGAAGCGATAGTAATAACGAAATGCAATTGCGATCAAACAATTCGTTTTTACATGATAATGTTGATTAATTTAATTCCGCATAACTAACTAATTAACCCGAAAAAGAAGTTGCTTTTTCGGGTTTTTTTTTACCTTTGCATAGCAAAATTCAGGAGCCTATTTTTTAGGTATTTTAATGATTCTTATTCCTGCTGTTCGTTTCACTTCCCGAAAAAAAATCGGGAGATTTTCACTTCCATCAGGGCTAATATTAAATGTCTTTTGCAAAATATAATTTTCAAAACCCAAAAATATGAGTTTAGCAATAAACATCATGGACGAAATAAAAAACGCCATGAGAGCAAAAGATATCTTAGCCTTAGAAGCGCTTCGCGCAATTAAATCAGAATTATTACTTGCTCAAACTGCAACAGGTTCAAAAGAAGAAATTTCTGAGTCAGACGAAATAAAAATTTTACAGCGTTTGGTAAAAATGCGAAAAGATAGTGCAGAAATTTTTACAACCCAGAACCGACCTGATTTAGCAGAACCAGAATTAGCTCAAATAGCAGTAATAGAAAAATTTTTACCAGCGCAATTATCAGAGTCAGAAATTGAAGCAGTGGTTGCAAAAATAATAGCAGAAACTGGTGCGTCTGGAATTGCTTCTATGGGAAAAGTAATGGGATTGGCTTCTGCACAAATTGGCGGACAAGCCGAAGGAAAAGTTATTTCTGCAATTGTAAAAAAATTATTAGTTTAATTAGTTAAGTTATCTATTTGAATTTGTTCCAAACATCTCTTATAGATAGTAAATAGTAATTAATCTTAATAAAAAGGCTGCGTAGTTCAACTGGATAGAATTTTGGATTTCGGCTCCAAAGGTTGCAGGTTCGAACCCTGCCGCGGTCACTTTAAAGATCCTAGAAATTTATTTCTGGGATTTTTTATGCCTAATAAAAAGAAAGGGAACTCAAAATTATAATTTTTAGCCTTTAACTTATGAAATAAAAATATTCTGGTATAGGTTATAGTTTTTTATTAAATTTATTTAGATTTTGATTGTTGGCACGGATTGCAAATCCGCGCCATAGGGTTTATCAGATGCTTCTTTAAATATTGCTCTAATTAATCTAAATTAATAAATTTCGTTTCGGTTTAAATTTTTTAAATCAATGGAATACCAACTTTAAATGCCTAATTTTCTATTAAACTGCTAGGTTTCAATACTGAATTTTAAGTCGTTTCGATTGACCAAAGTGATTTTCTATTTATTCTTGTAAATTGTTATTTTGAATTTTTAGCAATGATAATGGAGCATTATTTTGAAACACCAGAACAATTTAAAATAGAATTTCCATCGCTATACAAGAAAATCAGAAAAATGCTTAGTAATTAATTTTTTAGGAAGTAAGTTTTTTTAAATCTGCAATTGTTTGTTTCGGATTTTCTGCTCCAAAAACAAAACTTCCAGCAACCAATGCGTCTGCGCCAGCTTCAACTAATTGTTTTGCATTTTTAGAAGTTACACCACCATCAACTTCAATTAACGTATTTGCATTTTTACGGGTTATTAAAGCTTTTAGTTTTTCGACTTTGCTATAGGTATTTTCAATAAAACTTTGTCCGCCAAATCCCGGATTAACACTCATGATTAAAACTAAATCAATATCCTGAATGATGTCTTCAAGTAAATCTATATTGGTATGCGGATTTAATGCAACACCAGCTTTCATTCCTTCGGCTTTAATTGCTTGTAAAGTTCGGTGTAAGTGAGTACAAGCTTCGTAATGTACTGTTAAAATGTTAGAACCTAATTCCGCAAAGGTTTTTATATATCGGTCTGGATCGACAATCATTAAATGTACGTCGATTGTTTTTTTTGCATGTTTAGTTATGGCTTGTAAAACTGGCATTCCGTAAGAAATGTTAGGAACAAAAACACCATCCATAATATCGATATGAAACCAATCTGCTTCGCTATTGTTAATCATTTCGATATCGCGTTGTAGGTTTCCGAAATCTGCAGCTAAAACTGAAGGTGCAATTACTGTATTTTTCATGTGGTGTAGTTAAAAATGTAGTTCTTGTTGTGAATCACAAAGGTACTTTTTCTAATTAAAATTTGAGAATTTAAAATCAAAAATTACCTAGCATGACATCTATATTTTTTTGTGAAAATAAAAAACCTCGGTAATCAGCCGAGGTTTCAATCATCAATCAAAAAACGAACAGTTAATCAGACTGTTGTTTGCTTTTTTAGGGGATTATCCTAAATAAGTTTTCAAGATTTTACTTCTTGAGGTATGTTTTAATCTGCGAATTGCTTTTTCTTTAATTTGACGAACGCGTTCGCGAGTTAAATCGAAGGTTTCTCCAATTTCTTCTAACGTCATCGGATGTTGATCGCCTAAACCAAAATACAAACGAACAACGTCTGCTTCTCTTGGTGTAAGAGTTTCTAAAGAACGCTCAATTTCTGTGCGCAACGATTCGTGAATTAATTCTCTATCCGGATTTGGTGATTCGCCAGAACGTAAAACGTCGTAAAGGTTAGAATCTTCTCCTTCAACTAATGGTGCATCCATAGATAAATGGCGACCAGAATTTTTCATTGACTCCTTAACGTCGTTAACTGTCATGTCTAATTCTTTTGCAATTTCTTCTGCACTTGGTGGACGTTCGTTAGATTGCTCTAACAAGGCGTACATTTTGTTGATTTTATTTATAGAACCAATTTTATTTAACGGCAAACGAACGATACGAGATTGCTCTGCTAATGCTTGTAGGATAGATTGACGAATCCACCAAACGGCATAAGAAATAAATTTAAATCCACGAGTTTCGTCAAAACGTTGTGCTGCTTTTATAAGTCCAAGATTTCCTTCGTTAATTAAATCGGGTAAGGTTAATCCTTGATTTTGGTATTGTTTTGCAACCGATACGACAAATCGCAAGTTTGCTTTTGTTAATTTTTCTAAAGCTTGTTGGTCACCAGCTTTAATTTTCTGAGCTAATTCTACTTCTTCATCTGCAGTTATTAGATCTACTTTACCTATTTCTTGTAAGTATTTGTCTAAAGAAGCAGTTTCTCTATTGGTAACCTGCTTGGTAATTTTAAGCTGTCTCATTGAATGTTCTCCTTACTTTTAAAGTGTTCAATAGTTATACGTAATAAGTAGTAAAAAAGTTACAAAAAAAGTATTTTTTTTTTGGAATTCTTTTGTCGCCGATATTTTAAATTTATTTTACTTCAAAGATTTGGTAGCTATAAATGGTTTACCGTCCTTAGTTATACCTTCTATCACAATTTCAAATTGACCAACAACATCTGAAGTGAAAAAGTTTATGGTAGGTTGGTTTTACAATTTAAAAATAATATATAATAGAGATTTCTTAATTTTTTTATAAAGCTATAAACAAGTAGTGAAATAATTTGCTGGAATTATAAGAATTTTGTGTCGAAATTTTTATAAATAAAAAAAGTCCAAAACTATTACTGTTTTGGACTTTCTAATTTTTTGTAAAAAACTACAACGTTTTATCGTATTCTCCGTCTTTTGGTTTTAATGTTCCTACTAAAATTCGGATAAAGTCAATTAATGTCCAAATACCTAAACCACCAAGAGTTATTATTTGAACAATACCTTGCCAAGTATATCCTAAATAAAATCTATGGATACCAATAATTCCAACCGCCCAACATAAAATCAAAGCAACTAATTGGCTCTTACTTCCTGCAGCTGCTGCTGGAGAAGTTAAAACTTCTTTTTGTTCTTTTACTGTAGTTGTGGTTTCATTTGTTGTTACTTTCTCAACTGGGAAAGAAGCAAAAACTGGACTTGATGTCATTAAGAACATCGCAAGCATCGAAAAAAGTAATTTTAATTTCATGTTTTAATTGTTTTATTTTTGTCCAAATATATTAAAATATTCAAAATGAAAAAATTTTTTCTTGTATTTTTTTAAGCTTTTTTAGTTGTGCTGTTTGTTGTAGAAGTTACCTCTACAGTTCTTTTTACCGGAAATGAAGCATAAATAGGATTAGCTCCAAAAATCAACACACAATTAGTGTTACTAGTAATTTTAATTTCATAATAAAAGTTTTAAGTTTGTTCAAATTTATAATAATAATTAAATGAAAAAAATTTTCCCCTTACTATTTTTAATTTCTTTTTCAATATCCTCTTTTTCGCAATATGAATATTTTGGAACAATAAAATTAAATGATGATGCCAGTAAAATTATTACTTATCGAATTGTATTTTCACTAAAAAAAGGGATTGTTAATGGTTATTCAGTAACAGACATTGGCGGGGATAATGAAACCAAAAATAGCATTTTAGGTAATTATAGTAGTGAAACAAAAGTTTTGACTTTTAAAGAATCTGGATTATTATATACCAAATCCAAAATTAGTCAAGATTCTTTTTGTTTTGTTAATTTTACGGGAGTTGCAAAATTAAAAAGTCCAAATTCTAAAATGGAAGGTTCTTTTAAAGGATTATTTAAAAATAAAACTAAATGTATCGATGGTACTATTATTATGCTAAATTTGATGAAAATTGAAAAGAAAATAACTAAATTAAATAAAAAAGCGCAAAAATCAATTTTAATTAAAAAAGAAATTAAACAGCGCATGGCTGAAATTTCTCTTCTTGATAGTTTAAAAGTAAATACTTTAAAAAAAGATCAAAATTTAAACATATTTGTAGATTCTGATGAAATAGAAATAGAAATTTGGGATTCAAAGATAGAAGATGGAGATAAAATTGATTTATTTTTAAATGGCAAAAGAATTTTAGATAATTATAGAGTACTAAACACAAAAAAAATACTTAAAGTAAAATTGCAGTCAGCCGAAAATATATTTAGAATTGAAGCTACAAGCGAAGGAGAAAGAAAGTTAAATACCACAATGATTCATTTAATTGATAAAAAACGAATTTTTGAAATGTCGACAAACTTAAAAAAGGGTGAAAAGACATCTATTTCTATATTCAAAAATTAAAATAAACAACTAAAAAAATCCCAACTAGATTTCTTTAGTTGGGATTAAAATAATATTTATTTCAAATAAATTATTCCGATTTTGGAGTAATTTTATTTTCTTCCCTCAGTGAACGAGACATTAATTGTTTTCTAGAAACTCTTTCTTTTCTCGTTTTTGGATCAATTCCTAAGTATTTTACTTAAAAAGTATCACCCATTTTAACTACATCAGAAACATTTTCTGTTCTTTCCCAAGCTAATTCTCATATGTGAGGTAAAACTTCATTTCCTGGAGCTTCTAAATATTCTACAACTGCTCCAAAATCTATTATTTTTAGTGCTTTAACTTCGTAATACTAATTCATTGTTGGTTTGAAAATGATCGAATCAATTTTAGCTAATACGGCTGCAATTCCATCTGGGTCAGTTCCTAAAATTCCTTCTTCAGTAATCAAATTT
This sequence comes from Flavobacterium sp., assembly GCA_047636155.1. Classification (GTDB taxonomy): domain Bacteria; phylum Bacteroidota; class Bacteroidia; order Flavobacteriales; family Flavobacteriaceae; genus Flavobacterium. Next base: position 16,631 of record JBLIJW010000005.1, read on the forward strand.
TCATCGATAACAATTGTACATTCAGTGGTTATTTGTAATTCTTAAATTACTTTTACTCCAAGTCCAATTAATTCGTTTGAAATTCCTTTTGTAATAGTTTTTGGAGAATGTGCTTTAACATTTTCTCTAAGTTTAGTTAATGTTTCTGTTAATTTTCCTAAGATATGTAAACGGCCATCACGAGCTTGTGCTAAAGCTTGCTTCATGATTTGATATTTTACTCCATCAATTTTAATATCCATTTGACAGGCTGTAATTCCTTCTGAAGTTCCAGTTCCTTTTAAATCTATATATCCTAAAATATCAGATAAAACTGCAAAACGATTTATATCAGTAATTAATCCCATGGCGATAACAGAAACAGGACTTAGACAATAAAAAGAGTTTGCGAAAATAGGGATTGTTTAAAAACTAGTGATTACCATAATTGTAGTATTGAAAAGACCAGGATTAGAAATCTAAAAAATTTTCAACATTTTTACCATTCCACTGACCTACAAATTTATAGGGAATAAATCTTGCAAACATCTCTTCTTTATACCATTTGAGTTTTCTGGTAAGACGAACGACCTCTTTGTGTTTGTCATTTTTATAGGCATAATCAAGCATTTCGGCTTGGGTTTTCCAGATGCTTAGTGTAGCTTGCTGTATTAAAGGCCATTCGCCAACACCTATCGATAGCGCTAATCCATCGTAGCCTTCTAGACTTTTGCTCACTTGACCAACTTTTCTCCAAAAAGAAATTAATTTTGAAAGCCGAATACTGGCTCGTGTTAAAACCATAACTGGCTTATCTAAAGCCAAAGAGGCAGAAGAAATAAAAGGTTGCTTTCCGTCCCACTTTCCGTGCGCTTCTGCTGCATTTGCAAACACGGTGAATGTTTCGGAGCTTCTAGATTTATAGTTGTTAAAAAATGAATTTTTTTTAAAAAAATTATTTGCATCTAATTCTGACACCCAAATACATAATAATGCATAAGTACCAAAGTTTGGTTTTGAACTAAAACCATTTTCAGCACCTGAGCCCAATAATTTGTAGAACACTAATCCTTCAATATTTTTGAAATGAGCGTGTCCTAATTGCATTTGAGAAAATGCCCAAAGTTTGTTGGAAAAACTTTCCAATTTAAAAAAAGTACAAGTGGTTATTTGGCTCATAAGTTTATGTTATATTTTGAATGGGGTTGTGATTGTAAATTAGATTATTTTTTTTCAACCACTAAAATTTGTACGCCCAACGGAACTAGTTTTTCAAATACAAAAATTGGTACTGTAACCACTTTTAAAAGAACAAGCATCCAAAAATGGTTAGACATAGTACCCGACCAATTTATCCCTTTTTTTTCCATTCTACCGAGCCACCATAGGGTAAACGCATCAAGGGTTCCGTATCGCAAGTGTGTTGTAATTTCCCATTTATCTTTTTGAAACAAAAGTGCAAAACTTTTATTAGTTAATAATGACAAGTGCCTTGGACTATGCCATCCTTGCCAGTATGATTTTTGAATTTTTGAGCTAATACTTTTATAGTCAGGTATTTCAATAATTATTTTTCCTCCCGGTTTTAGGCATTTATAGAGTGTTTCAATAGTTTGATGCGGGTTGTAATCGTGCTCTAAATAATGCCATAACGTGATCATATCAAATTCTTTTTTAGCATCATAATCTTCAATAGAAACTTTTTTAAGTTCTAAGTTAGGATAGTTTTTACCTTTCCAACCCGAATCTGAAAAATCAATTCCAGTGCATTTTACTTTTGAGTTTTGTTGCAAAAGTTCTAAAAAACTCGGATTACCACATCCTACATCTAAAACACTACAATTAGGCTCGTTTTTTTTAAGATATTTTTTTACAAAATTAACACGCTTTAAATCTAATTTTTTTTGGCTTTTATCTACAAAGTAAGAATACTTTCTCCAAGCTAAAGAACCTCTGTAGGGTAAATAGTTTTCGGTGTAGTACTCTTCTAATCTTTCAGGCGCTACTGGATTTGTTAGAAATACTGTTTCGCAATTATTACAAACATTAAACACATAAAGCTCCTTATTTGGCTTATGCATTAATGCATTTGTTGACACGTAATAAGAACTTTCGGTTTTTTTACAAATCGGGCAACTGGTAGTATTTGTATGTTCCATTTGGTAGTTTAATTGTATGCAAAGTCAATCAGTAATCTATTCGATTGACAAAAGCTTAAGCTCAAAACTTTAAACTAGAGCGTAAGATATTAATCCATACGCGTGCTGTCTAATGTTTAAAGGGTTTTAGACTGTTTTAAGGCAGCTTGAATGTATTTTTGCTTAATAATTAACATTCCGAAACTTTCGCCACCTTCTTTTCCGATATTTTTGTGATGCATTTTATGCGCACGTCGCAACGCTAAAACATATACGTTTTTTGTTTTAGTAAATACTTTGAAGCGTTGGTGAATGATGAGGTCATGGACGACAAAATAGGCTAAGCCATAAAGTAAAATACCAAAACCAACCCATGTGTACCAAGCATATTGGTTCATCATTCCAAACATAATGAGTAACCAACTTGGCAATGCATAAATGATGAAAAATAAATCATTTCGTTCAAACCAATTTTTATGGTCTTTTTTGTGATGATCAGCATGAAAATACCACATAAAACCATGCATTATGTATTTGTGATTTGCCCAAGCAGAAAATTCTGTTAGTATAAAAGTGGCTAAAACTATGCTAGAATTAATTATTATTTCCATATTAAATAAATATATATAAAAAGGTGAAGAATATAATTTGTAAAATCAATATTATTAAAGACACGAGACGATCACCTTTTATGATCGTAGGGTAAAAAAAGTATGATGTAAAAAAAGCAACGCCAATCCAACTCAAATAATTCTGTACACCAGGTTGTCCACCTTCAAATTGCCAAAAATCAAGTTTCGGTGCTACTTGCTCAATAACTAAATCAATACTCGTTACGAGTATAGCAGCCACAACCAAAACAGCTATTTTGTTTGCAAAGATACGACTTACTACTATGATTCCAGCACAAATAAGCATTGCCCAATTGATCGAAATGACTAGCGGAACATTAAGAAATTTATAACCTAATCCTTCGCCATAAGAATATTTTCCAAAAATCAACCCCGTTTTCACGCCAACTACTTCAATAATAAAACCCAAAAACGCAATAGAAAAAAAAGCAACTATAAATTTTTTGTATGCTAATGGACTATGAATTAAAAAGACGAAACAGGTAAGTAATAATGTATAAGGTGTAAAAGGACTAAAAAAAGAAGGATTGACTACAAAGCCGATCGACCCAGAAATATAGACTAGAATTAAGAAATATAAAAAATATGATTTGTATGTTTGTTTCATTTAAGTTCTTGTTCTACTATAAGTTGACTGGCTATTTTTGCGCTAAAAAGGCATAGCGGAATACCTCCTCCTGGATGCACGCTTCCGCCTACAAGAAACAAATTTTTAATGCTCGACGAAAAATTAGCATGTCTTAAAAATGCGGCAAATTTGTTGTTGCTAGAGTTACCATATAGCGATCCGCCAATAGAAGAGGTTTGGTTTTCTATATCAATTGGACTTAAAGTACTTTCGCTAATAATATATTTTTCGATATCCGTTTTCAACATCATATTAATTTTGTCAACAATATTCTTTCTAATGGTTGCTGCATAATGGATACTGTCGCTTTTATTGTGCGGTACATTTACCATGACAAACCAGTTTTCGCAACCCTTTGGTGCGTCATCTTTGCAATATTTTGAGGTAATATTAATGTAAATAGTAGGGTCATCTGTTGGAACTTGCTTTGAAAATAAACAATCAAATTCCTTTTTATAATCATCACTGAATAAAATATTATGCAATCCTAATGCTGCAAATTCTTTGTTTATTCCCCAATAAAAAACATAGGCACTACTTGATTTTTCTTGTTGAAGTAGCTTTTTTGGGGTAAAAGAATTTGGCAATAAGTATTTGTAGAGTGCATGAATATCTATATCGCTTACCACAACATCAAAGGGATAGCTGATGCCATTACTTTTAATTGAGGCAATCCTATTATTAGATTCAACATTTAAGGTTTCAACAGTTGTATTATATTTAATTTCCACAGTAGCTTCTTCTGCTAATTTGACCAAATGTTTTGTAATTTGATGCATACCTTTTTTAGGTAAGTAAGCACCAAGGTTCAATTCTAAATGCGAAATCATATTCAGTAAGGCAGGTGCTTTGTAAGGATTAGAACCGTTATAGGTTGCAAATCGATTAAACAATTGTACTGTTTTTGGATTCGAAAAAGCTTTTTCGTTTTGTTTATTCATTGTACCGAATAAACCTAAGAATGGGGCAAATAATATACCTTTTACTGTCTTTAGGTTAATGAAATTTTTAAGCTGGTGTAGCGATTGTTTCAAAAACAAATCTTCAGTAGTTTTAAAATAAAAAGCGTTGCGCTTTAAGTGTTTTAAAACAGTTTCTTTATTTTCATTTAATTTTGAATGTACTTCCGCAGCAAATTCTTCTACGTTTGCAGATGCTTTTAGTTCCGTTCCATCCGAATAAAAATAGTTAGTGATGACTTCTAATTTCTGGTATTCAAATTTATGCGAGCTTCCTTGTAAATTAGTCAATTCATCGATCAGCGTGGGCATGGTAAACAATGATGGACCTTTATCAAATCGAAATCCATTCATATTAAGTTCACTCAACTTACCCCCTGGGTAACTATTTTTTTCAAAAATGGTTACTTTAAACCCTTGATTTGCTAGTCGAATTGCTAGTGCAAGACCTCCGATTCCAGCGCCAATTATCCCAACGGTTTTAGTCATTTTTCTTGCGTAAATTAAGACTGGAAATTTAGTTTTTTTTTAAGAGGAAAATTGTTTAACAAAAGTTAAAAAATCCTAAACAATATTAAAGTAATAGCCTTTATTTTTTCATTTCGTAACGTATCAAGAAACAAAAACCCCAAAATAAAAATATGATTTTGGGGCTTATATTTAATATTTAACTCTGTCAAAGTTTCAAAGTTTAACGTAGTTTATATTTTAAAAGTTAATTATTCCGATTTTGGAGAAATAATTTTACTTTCTTCTCTTGGAGGTCGCGGTAAAAGTGCTTTTCTAGAAACTTTTTCTTTTCTCGTCTTCGGATCAATTCCTAAGTATTTTACTTGAAAAGTGTCACCCATTTTAACTACATCAGAAACATTTTCTGTTCTTTCCCAAGCTAATTCTGATACGTGAAGTAAAACTTCATTTCCTGGAGCGTCTAAATATTCTACAACTGCACCAAAATCTAACATCTTGATCACTTTTACATCATAAGCTTCGCCCATTGTTGGTTTGAAAATAATCGAATCAATTTTAGCCATAACAGCTGCAATTCCAGCTGGGTCAGTTCCTAAAATTTCTACAATTCCTTCTTCAGTAGTTGGGTCTTCATTGATAACAATAGTAGTTCCTGTAGTTTTTTGTAATTCTTGAATTACTTTACCTCCAGGTCCGATTAATGCTCCAATAAATGCATTAGGAATTCTTCTTGTAATGATTTTTGGAGAATGGTCTTTAACATCTGCTCTTGGTTGTGCCAATGTTTCTGTTAATTTTCCTAAAATATGTAAACGTCCATCACGAGCTTGCGCTAAAGCTTTCTCCATGATTTCGTATTTCAATCCGTCAATTTTAATGTCCATTTGACAAGCTGTAATTCCTTCTGAAGTTCCAGTTACCTTAAAATCCATATCTCCTAAATGATCTTCATCACCTAAAATATCAGATAAAACTGCAAAACGATCTCCATCTGTAATTAACCCCATAGCAATACCGGAAACCGGACGAATCATTTGAACTCCAGCATCCATTAATGCTAATGTACCGGCACAAACTGTCGCCATTGAAGACGAACCGTTAGATTCTAATACTTCAGAAACAATTCTGATTGTATAAGGATTTTCTGCAGGAATCATATTTTTTAATGCACGTTGCGCTAAATTTCCGTGACCAACTTCTCTTCTTGAAGTTCCTCTTAACGGACGAGCTTCTCCTGTTGAGAATGGTGGGAAATTATAGTGTAAATAGAATTTTTCCTCTCCTTGTTCTGATGGTGAATCAATTTGGTTTGCTTCTCTAGAAGTTCCTAAAGTTGCAGTTGCCAGAGCTTGAGTTTCTCCACGTGTGAACAATGCCGAACCGTGAACGGATGGTAAATAATCTACTTCACACCAAATATCTCTGATTTCTGTAGTTTTTCTTCCGTCTAAACGTGTTCCTAAATCTAAAGTTACATTACGAACTGCTTCTTTATTGGTTTTTTTGAAATATTTAGAAACTAAATCTCCGTTTTCTGCCAATTCTTCTTCTGTAAATAATGCTTTTACTTCTTCTTTTACTTCATCAAATGCTGCAGAACGTTCGTGTTTAGCTGAACCTTTACTTGCAATTGCATAAATTTTATCGTAGGATGCCGCTTTTACTTTAGCATAAATAGCCTCGTCTTCTCTTTCTCCTTCGTATGTGCGAACTTCTTTTTTACCAAAAGCATTTACTAATCTTTCTTGAGCAGCAATTTGTACCTTTATATGCTCGTGTGCAAATTTTATCGCTTCTAACATTTCTGCCTCAGAGATTTCTTTCATTTCTCCTTCTACCATTGCGATAGAATCTGTTGAAGCTCCAATCATCATGTCGATATCAGACATTGCTAATTGTGCGCGACTTGGATTAATGATGAATTTTCCATCAACTCTTCCAACTCTAGCTTCAGAAATTAAAGTCTCAAAAGGAATGTCAGACAATGCAAGTGCTGCCGAAGCTGCTAAACCTGCTAATGCATCTGGCATGATTTCATCGTCATGAGACATTAACTGTATCATAACTTGCACTTCTGCATGGTAATCATCTGGGAAAAGCGGACGTAAAACACGGTCAACTAATCGCATAGTTAATACTTCGTTATCGCTTGGGCGTGCTTCTCTTTTAAAGAAACCACCAGGAAAACGACCTGCTGCTGCAAACTTCTCACGATAATCTACCGTCAATGGTAAAAAATCGATACCTGGAGTTGCTTTTCTTGAGGAAACAACGGTGCCTAAAATAACCGTTTTTCCTATTCTTACTACTACAGAACCATCAGCTTGTTTAGCTAATCTTCCTGTCTCGATTGTGATGTTTCTGCCATCACCTAAATCGATACTTTCTACAAATAATTGTGGAATCATAAATTTTAATTCTCTAAGTTAAACATTGGTTGTTGTGTTGTTGTTGCGTAGTTATTGCGTGTGTCCAATGAAAAACAAACTTCTTTTTAATTCTAAAAACAAAAAGAGGCACTTTCGCACCTCTTTTATATTGATTATTTTCTAATATTCAATTCTTTGATAATCTCACGATATCTGTTGATTTCTTTTTTCTTCAAGTAATCTAAAAGACTTCTTCTTTTACCTACCAAAAGTACTAAAGAACGTTCTGTGTTGTAATCGTGACGATTTTTCTTAAGGTGTTCTGTTAAATGCGAAATTCTAAATGTGAATAATGCAATTTGTCCTTCTGCGGAACCTGTGTTTGCTTCAGTCCCTGCATGTTTAGCGAAAATTTCCGCTTTTTTTTCTTTACTTAAATACATTCCAATATTAATTAATGATTTTTATGTATGACTTCCGTGTATCGGATTCGAGTGCAAAAGTATAAAATATTTGTGAATTGTGAATTATGTATTGTAAATTATTTTCAGAATAATTTCGCAACTTCTTGATTTACAAATTCTAAAAAGCGCTCGTCTGCTTCTGTAAACGGATTTATAACATGCGAATCAATATCAATTTGACCAATATTTACGCCATTTACAAATAAGGGAACAACGATTTCTGACTTTACTGTAAAACTGCATGCGATATAATTGTCTTGTGCAGCTACATCTGGAACTACAAAGTTTTCGTTTGACTCTGCAACTTGTCCGCAAATTCCTTTTCCGAACGGAATTACGGTATGGTCTGTTTCTGCGCCAACATAAGGACCAAGATGTAGCGTTTTGTTTTCGTGATTTGCAAAGTAAAAACCAACCCAATTATAGTAACTAATTTGATTGTTTAAAAGTTCGCATAGATTTTTTAGTTTGGCATCTCTTGAAGTGTTTTCCGAGCTTAATGCCTTAATTACTTTAGGTTTTAAAATTTCAAAATCCATTTTTATTTTTTTTGCAAATGTAAGGATTGCTATTGCTAGGATTTGTATAAATTTGTTAAAAATTTAAATTGAAAAACCTTTTTTTAGAATACCGTCCGTTTTTGGTTTTTTTAGCCAAATTTTTTCTTTCCTATTTAATTTTAGCTCTACTTTACCAAGTGTATTTGGGACAATTTGATGCCGTTAAATTTGAGATTGATGGCTTTACCCAATTTGTTTCTGACCAAACGGTAACCGTAATTTCTTGGTTGGATTGTAATGTAACACAAAGACCAAATTTGCGCGAAGCAAGCGCAAACATAATTTTTCATGACCAATTTATCGCAAGAATTGTAGAAGGTTGTAATGCGCTAAGCGTGACAATTTTATTCATTGCATTCTTAATTTCCTTTTCTGGTACATTTAAAAATACGCTGATTTTTGGTATAGTCGGAATAGTAATAATTCACGTTTTTAATATAATTAGAATTGCTTTATTGGTAATTGCAATTTATTATTATCCAGAAAGCACTACTTTACTACATGATATTATTTTTCCGTTATTTATTTATGGAATTGTTTTTATGCTTTGGATACTTTGGATTAATAAATTTTCATTTTATGCTACAAAAAATACTACAAAATAAATTTCGGATTTTTTTCGGTTTTTTATTTTTTATCGGATTACTTGCGATTCGCTTTTACCAAGAAAACTTGTTTTACGACCCATTATTATTTTATTTTAAAGAGGAAGATGCAGTTGCCGTGGTTCCGAATGTTAATTCCTTAAAACTATTTTTTAGTTTAGGGATGCGCTTTTATTTTAATTCGCTGTTATCTATGGGTATTTTATATGTTGTTTTTGTAGATTTTAAATTACTACGTTTTTCTGCTTTATTGTATGTAATATTAGGTTCCATCTTATTGATTTCTTTTATTTTTGTCATTCATTTTTATGGGTTTGAAAATAAGTTTTTACTTTTTTACGTGCGTCGTTTTTTAATTCAACCCATTTTCTTGTTACTTTTTTTACCTGCCTTTTATTTTCAGAAAAAAATGAAATCAAATAGTTAAAAATTCTTCTCAAACTTTTTTTTAACTTTGTATAATGAAATTTAAAATGCAAAAAATTTTATTCATAGCATTTTTCGTACTAGTATCCAATTCTGGAATTGCTTTTACGATACATTTTTGTGGCGGAAAGTTAGCTGCAATATCTTCTGAATATAATGTAAAAAGTATTTGTAAAACTCCAAAACAAAAAATATTAGATACTTGTTGTGACAAGCAGGAATTAGACTTTAAAAAATGTTGTTCTAATAAAAAAATAAGTCTAAAAAGTAATTTTGAAAAATTTGTAATTAAAACGACTTCTTCAGAGTCAAGTAATTTATATTTCTTAATTCCAATACCGTATAACATAGAGGTAAAAAGTATATCCAAAGGAGCGATAACTCAAAAAATGTTGTTTGTTGGCGCTTCTAATTCGCCACCTTTATATCTTTTGCACCATCAATTCACCTTTTACGGATAATTTTAAAATTTTAAAAAACAGCTTATTACGTTTTAAAAATTTTAAAGTATCAAATAATGAATAAAGTAACACTATTTCTTATAATTTTATTTCCATTTCTATGCAATGCACAAAAGAAAAATGGAGTTGATTCACAAGAAAAGTTAGGAGAAATAACAATAGATATTAATAGAAAAGGAATTACAAAGTCACTTACAAAGGTAACCAACGTGTCAACGGTATCTAGTAAAGAATTATTAAAAGCGGCATGTTGTAATTTAGCAGAGAGTTTTGAAACCAATCCGTCTATTGATGTTAACTTTGCAGACGCATTAACGGGGACGAAACAGATAAAAATGCTTGGACTTACGAGTCCATATTTGATGATAACCGAAGAGAATATTCCTGCTGTTCGTGGTGCATCACAAGCGTACGGTTTTTCTTTTACGCCAGGAACTTGGGTTGAAAGTATTCAGATTACAAAAGGAGCAGGAAGTGTTGTTAATGGTTTTGAGAGTATTTCTGGTCAAATAAATACAGAGTTAATTAAGCCAATAGAGGATATTTCATTTTTTTTAAATGCATACGGTTCTACCGATTCTAGGTTTGAATTAAATACCCATTTTAATAAAAAATTATCAGATAATTGGGCAACGAGTTTGTTTGTTCATGGAAACACTAGAATCGCCAAAAACGATAGAAACAATGATGGTTTTCTTGATAATCCGTTAGGGAAACAAATTAATTTATTGAACAGATGGCAATATAATAATACTACTACAGGTTGGGTTTCTTTCCTAAATTTTAGATATCTAAACGATCAAAAACAAACTGGAGAATTGAATTTTGAAAAACATAGAGATCGCGGAACAACTAATTTTTGGGGATCAGAAATCAATACAGAGCGATTTGATTTTTCTTCGAAAATTGGGTATGTCTTTCAAGACATGCCATATCAAAGTATCGGATTTCAAACTGCATTTAGTAATCATAACCAACAATCTTACTTTGGTTTAACTCAATATAACATCAAGCAAAGTAGTTTTTATTCTAATTTAATTTTGAATTCTATAATTGATAATACGAGAAACAAGTTTGCAACAGGATTTAATTTTTCTTACGATAAATATTCTGAGTTTGTGAATACTTTGGATGTAAGTAGAATTGACAATTCGGTTGGAGCATTTTTCGAATATACTTACGACAACGAAGATAAATTGAGTTTCATTTTAGGTTCAAGATTAGATTACCATAACAGATTGGGTACCTTTTTTACCCCAAGAGTTCATGTACGCTATAATCCTTGGGAAAAATCTGTTTTTCGCTTTTCTGTTGGTCGTGGTAAACGCGCCGCTAATATTTTTGCAGAAAACCAAAATCTATTTGCTAGTTCTAGATCTTTTACAATTACAGACGATAACGGAAAAATTTACGGTTTAAATCCAGAAATAGCCTGGAACTATGGCTTAAGCTTTACACAAAACTTTAGAATTTTTGGAAAAGCGGCAGACATAACTTTAGATTTTTACAGAACCGATTTTCAAAACCAAGCAATTGTAGACTTATATCAATCGCCGCAACAGGTTTTATTTTATAATCTTAACGGAAAATCGTACGCAAATAGCCTACAATTCGACTTTAATATAGAACTGATAAAACATTTTAATCTAAGAACAGCATACAAGTATTACGATATTTCTACCGATTATTTATCCGGAACTTTTCAAAGACCTTTGCAAGCTAAACATCGTTTTTTCGGAAATTTAGAATTTGCTACGCATATTAAAGAGAAAGGAAAACAATGGAAATTTGATTACACATTTAATTGGTTAGGCAAACAGCAATTGCCAAATACATCAACGAATGTAATTGCAGACAGATTCCCAGAATTCTCTCCATCTTTCGCTGTAATGAATATCCAAGTTACAAGAACTTTTTCTAGTACTTTTGAAGTCTATATTGGAGGTGAAAATATAGGAAATTACATGCAAGACAAAGCAGTTTTAGGTGCTAATAATCCGTTCGGACCCAATTTTGATACTTCTATAGTTTACGGTCCGATTTTTGGACAAATGTATTATGCCGGAATTCGATTTAAAATAAAATAATAATTGAGAACACGATTGCTTCGTTTCTCGCAATAACTTAAAAGATGAAAAATTTAATAATAATGGCGGTGGTATTTTTCGCATCGTTTTCAATGCAAGGACAGCAAAAAAAGAATAAAAATGCCAAATATATAATTGAGGTAAAAGGTATTTGTGATGATTGTGAAAAGAGAATTGAAAATGCAGCATTTAGTGTTGCTGGAGTAAAAAGTGCCGAATGGAATAGTGAGGATAATTCTTTAAAATTAATTTTAAACGAACAAAAAACATCCTTAGAAATGGTACAAATGCAAATTGCAAAAGCAGGATACGATTCGCCTAATTTTAAAGCTTTAGATTCTGATTATCAAAACTTACCAAAATGTTGTCAGTACAATAGAGAATAAATTTAAAATCTATTTAATGATAATAATGTAGATTCTTATTTTTATAACATAATATTAGTATGTGATTTGGTAATAATTAGTTATTTTCACCAACTTTTAAAAAAGTACCGCATATTATATTAAAACAATATTTATGAATGAATTCGATTGGAAACAGCTTTTAAACCCAGAATTTTATGTACTTCTAGAATTTGGTGGGATAAAAATCGGACTGTATGTCGTGTTGTTCATCATATTTGCTGAGACAGGCCTGCTTGCAGGATTCTTTTTGCCAGGCGATAGTTTATTATTTTTATGCGGAATTTACAGCGAATCCTTAATGAAGGATTATTCATTGGGTAATGATTTTGTTGATGTTGCCTTTTTAGCCACTTTAGTTTCTATAATGGGTATTGTTGGAAACATGTTTGGCTATTGGTTTGGTAAAAAAAGCGGCGGTTATTTGTTTAGAAAAGAGGATACTTTTTTCTTTAAGAAGAAATATCTATATCAATCTAAAGACTTTTTTGATAAATATGGAACAAAAGCAATTGTTTTTGCTCGTTTCTTACCAATTTTGAGAACTTTTGCACCAGTTATTGCAGGAATTGTAGAAATGGACAAGAAAAAATTTATGGCATATAATATCCTAGGATCTATCTTATGGTCTTTCACCCTTATCTTTTCAGGTCATTATTTATATGAGTTATTTCTAAGCCAATTCCAAATTGATTTAAAACATTACATAGAATATATTATAATTTTTATTTTATTGATAACAACAGTTCCTTTGGTTATCAAAGTCCTTAAAAATAAATCATAAAAAAAGCCAGATTAATTTCTGGCTTTTTGTTTTTATATCCCTATTTAAGGTATCCTAATTGTCTTTATTTCAGAAATAAAAGTGCCGTCCTCTGCAATGCCTTCTATCTGAAGTTTGATTTCTTTTTGGTTCCAATTTGGAATATCAATAATTATTGTTTTCTTAGAATAATCTATTAATGGTATCCATCCAATCGTACCATATTTTTTAAACCCTTCATTAGTTGTCGATGCATAATCTGGATTTTCATAGGGCTTTTCATACGCAAAACCATTTTTAATAATAAATGATTTTGATTTAGAAATAAAGGTGGTTTTCGATTTGAAATCTTTATTAGAATATATTTTTATCACGCCAAAACCTTGCGATTGTACACCGGATGCATATTTATTAATTAAAATGGTCTCCACTTGTTCTAAGGAATAATTATTTAAGATATCAAAATCAAACAGTTGCACACCGTCAATAAATACGGCTGGAATATTGGTTTTGGTAAAAGAGGTTCTTGTTCTTCCTCGTATAAAAACGGTTCCGTTATTAATTCCTGCATCAAATCCCTTTGATTGAAGGTAAGGAATAATGTAACGATATGCTTTATAATCATCTTCGGTTACTTTATTACCTTTTAGATTAAAATTGCCATAGCCAGAATTTGGTTTAGATTCGTTTGCGTTTTTAGTAGAATTTATAACAACTTCCTTTAATTTAACTGCTTCTTTTAATTGGGGTATTTCATTAACTGCCGTATTTTTAGTATTCGATTTTTCCTTGGCACTACAAATTGCTTTTATTCCTTGAAAAGGTTTGTTGTAACTTTTTTCGCCAGACAATAATTGCGGAAAGTAAAGTAACTCTTTGTATTTCGCACCATTTTTTATCAACGAAAAATTTATTTGTAAAGAATCGGCAGCGATTATATTATTAAAATAAAATTCGTTTTTATCATTAATAGTTGTTTTTTCATTAATTCCTGCTGCAAAAGAAAACATTTGAACTTGGTATTTTGTACGGTCATCTAAAGGTTCGTTAATTTTTCCTTTTAAGGTTAATCCTTTTGTAAAACTATGTTTTTCTGTCGGAATAGTTTCAAATTCAGACCATTGGTATTTTGATTTTTGCGCCATCAAAAATAAATCTAATTCGTATTTCTTTTTTCTGTTCACTTCTGTAAAATAATCGTCCCCGTTAGGAATTTTATTATTGATGTATGTATTTAATAAAAAAGAATTAGCGATGGTAGTTGTAGTGTTAATGCCATCAGATTCAGATGGTAATACCGTAATGGATACTTTTGCATTTCGCAAGAATGTTGTGCTTAATTTTAAAGAATCTGCTGACTTTTTAAGAATATTCCAATTGGATGAAAAGGTGTTTTTTCCGTAATGATAAATGACTCTTTCGTTTAGTTGTTTCAGATTAGCATCTAAAACGCGAACTATGTTTGCGCCAGAAAAAAGTAACGAATCTACTAATGTGATTTCTTTCTTATAATCTTTTAAATTAAAGGCAATAATGGCAACTTTATTATTTTGACTTACGGTTAAATAATGTTCTTTGTCTGTATCTTTGTATGTTTTAGTGGCTTCAATAGTAACAAAGGTTTTTGTCTCGTTCATGTAATTTACTACTTGTAAGCGAGTAGAATTACTAGTTGGTCGTGGCAATTCTGTATGAATCACTTTGTCATTATATTGAAATTTTGCCGAATAAACTTGATTTGTGGTTTCGGATAATTGAAATTTGCCATATCCTAATTCATTTGTTTGAAAAGCTGTAATTTCCTCTCCTTTTTCATTCAAAACAATGCCATCAGTAATCGAAACGCCTTTTCCATGGCAATCTAAAACAGCAACTCCAACTGTATTATTTAAATCGGTTATAAAGTTACCACCATCGGGATAAAGAGAAAGTGTTGGGTTGTCGTCGTTGTAAGTATATCTACCAGTATTTGGATTTATAATTTCAACCGAAAAGATACCAGATTCGTCTTCGTAAAAATTACTACACCAGTTGGTATATACTTGAAAATAGTAAAATTGAGATTCTAAAGTTGGTTTAAGGGTAAAAAATCCTTCAAACTCTCCATTATAGGCATAGAATAATTTTGACTCTATTTTTATGCCGTCTTTAGTATAAAAATCAACATGCACATTGGTAGTTTCGTTATTTAAATCTTCATTGGTTTTATCAAAAACATAGCCTTTAAAATAAATGGTTTCTGAATTTATGTAAACGCTTTTATTGAAATGCAAATAAAAATTTTCTCGATTTAAGTTAAAATACGATTTGGTTCTATTTTCAATTTTAGCTATATTTTCTTGTGTTTGCGCAAAACAATACGAGGTAATTAGCAATAAAAAGCTAACCACAAAGTGTGATTTGTTGGTTTTCATAGATTTGTTTTTGAGAATTTAAATGTAATACAAAATTTAATACAAAAAAAAATCTGTCTTAATATTAAGACAGATTTTTTTAATTTGTAAAAAGTGAATATTACATCATTCCTGGCATTCCTCCACCCATTGGGCTTCCGGCTGCATTATCTTCTTTAATATCAATTAATGCACACTCTGTAGTAAGTATCATTCCTGCTACCGAAGCTGCATTTTCTAAAGCCACACGAGTTACTTTTTTAGGATCAATAATTCCTGCTTTAAGCATGTCTACATATTCATCGGTCTTGGCATTGTAACCAAAATTTCCTGAACCTTCGGCGACTTTTGAAACCACAACAGAGCCTTCTAAACCTGCATTTTCAACAATAGTTCGTAACGGAGATTCTATAGCGCGAGAAACAATCTGAATTCCGGTTGCTTCGTCTGCATTTTCTGATTTAATTTCTGCTAAAGCAGATTTTGCTCTTAATAAAGCAACACCACCACCAGCAACAATTCCTTCTTCTACCGCAGCACGAGTGGCATGTAAGGCATCGTCTACACGATCTTTTTTCTCTTTCATTTCTACTTCAGATGCTGCGCCAACATATAAAACAGCAACTCCGCCAGCTAATTTTGCCAAACGTTCTTGCAGTTTTTCTTTATCATAATCAGAAGTCGTAGTTTCCATTTGTGATTTGATCTGATTTACACGATTTTTAATCATGTCTGCACTTCCAGCACCATTTACCACAGTAGTATTGTCTTTGTCAATGGTAACTTTTTCTGCAGTTCCAAGCATTTCTAAAGTAGCATTTTCTAATGTGTGTCCGCTTTCTTCAGAAATTACAGTTCCACCAGTTAAGATAGCAATATCTTCTAACATTGCTTTTCTTCTGTCTCCAAAACCTGGAGCTTTAACGGCTGCAATTTTTAATGCACCACGTAGTTTATTTACAACCAAAGTAGATAACGCTTCGCCATCAACATCTTCGGCTATAATTAATAATGGTTTTCCTGATTGTGCGATTGGTTCTAGAACAGGAAGTAATTCTTTTAAAGAAGATACTTTTTTATCGTATAAAAGAATGTAAGGATTTTCTAATTCTACATTCATTTTTTCTGGATTTGTAACGAAATATGGCGATAAATAACCACGGTCAAATTGCATACCTTCCACAACATCCACGTAAGTGTCCGTTCCTTTTGCTTCTTCAACAGTAATTACACCTTCTTTTCCTACTTTGCCGAAAGCTGTAGCAATTAAATCACCAATAACTTCGTCATTATTTGCAGATATAGATGCAATTTGTTTGATTTTCTCTGAATCGCTTCCAACAACTTGAGCTTGTTTGGCTAAATCTGCAACAATAGCATCTACTGCTTTGTCAATTCCGCGTTTTAAATCCATTGGATTTGCACCGGCAGCAACATTTTTTAATCCTTCTTTTACAATTGCTTGCGCTAAAACAGTCGCAGTTGTTGTTCCGTCACCAGCTAAATCATTTGTTTTTGAAGCAACTTCTTTTACCATTTGCGCGCCCATATTTTCTAATGGATCTTTCAATTCTATTTCTTTTGCTACAGAAACACCATCTTTTGTAACTGTTGGTCCGCCAAAGGCTTTTCCTATAATTACATTACGACCTTTTGGTCCTAGTGTTACTTTTACCGCGTTTGCTAATGCATCAACGCCACGTTTTAATCCGTCACGTGCTTCAATATCAAATTTTATATCTTTTGCCATTTTTTTTAATCATTGCGAGGAACGAATCAATCTCATCCTCATTGTTATTAAGTTGTATTTAATTTTTGAATTAGATTATTGCTAAAATATCTTCTTCTCTCATTATCAAGTAATCACTACCTTCAAATTTTAATTCTGAACCAGCATATTTACCATAAAGCACAGAATCTCCAATTTTCACGGTCATTGGCTCGTCTTTTTTACCATTTCCAACAGCTACAACTGTTCCTCTTTGTGGTTTTTCTTTTGCAGTATCTGGAATATAAATTCCTGAAGCAGTTTGAGTTTCTGCTGCTGCTGGCTCAACGATAACACGATCTGAAAGGGGTTTAATATTTAATGCCATAATGTATTTTTTTATTTTAATTTATTGTTTAACTTTAAGTTTCCTAAAATTGTGCCACTTCATAAAAACTGACAATTTTACATAGTGATTATAAGTCTGGATTCGTTTAAATGAAAAAATCTCGATTTCTCGAGATTTTTATTATTGGGTATGTTTTTAATTATTTTGTTTCTTCTGTTGTTGCTGGAGTAGCAGAACTTGCAGGAGTTTCAATTACTCTTGGCGCAATCGGAGCAGCCTTTTCTGTAGTTGGAGCTTTTTTATTTGGATCAATACTTTTTAATTTGGTATCGCTCATATCGCCTGTAAAACTGATGCTTGACATTAAGATCAAACCAATTAATACGGCTGCCAACATCCAGGTTGATTTGTCTAAAAAATCGGTGGTTTTTTGAACGCCACCCATTGTTGAAGAACTTCCAAAAGTAGAAGATAAACCACCACCTTTAGGATTCTGAACCATAATTACGATGATTAAAAGGAAGCAAACTATTGTTATTAAAACTAAAAAAACGGTAAATTTATTCATTGTTAACTATTGTTTTGTTGTAAATTTTTTATGTCTGAAATTCGGTTTGCAAATAAACTACTTTTTTCTGGATATTTCAAAATTAATATTTCATATGCTTGAATTGCACGCTGGTATTTTTTTTGTTCTAAATATACTTTGGCCAATGTTTCTGTCATTAAGTAGCTTTTATCCTCAGAAACCACTGCTTTTAATGGTGTTGAACTTTCTTTATTCATAGAAGGTATTTTGGGATTAGTTTCTATAAATTTATTTATTAGTTCTAATTTTTTTCTTTTTTCTGTAGAAAGGGATTCATTTTGCTCTATTCTTTCAATCGGTTTTAGACGTGCTAATTGCAACCATTCTTGAAAAGAATGCGTTTCTTGGCTTGTAAATTCTAATGGTCTATTTAATTCTAGCTTTTCTTCAAGAATTTCTTGATTGGTTTTTGCGTTTTCAATAGAAGATTGTATGGATGCTTTTAAAGTATCTACTTTCTTATTTTCAATTTGTTGAATAGGTTGTATATGTTCTGAATCAACAACTTCTATATTTAGTAATTGAGCAACCTTTTGATCGTATAGTTTATTTTGAATAGTGGTAAAATTATCCGAAGTAATAAATTCAAAAAGAACAGAACGATCTGCGGTGAATGCTGCGGTTGATTTTAAACTAGAATTATATTGAAAACTATCTTGATTGTACAAATGTTTTAATCGTAATACTTTTGCGCTTTGAAAATAAGGAAATTCGTTTAATATAGACTCCAAACCAATTGCTTGCCTTTCTTTAATGGAATGCGGTTTGTTTAGTAAATATATGTAGTCGGAAGTATTCAAAATTTATTTAATTTTTACCATTTTGCCAAAGACTCATTGAAAATATCTTGTGTTATTCTTGTGAAAATTTCATCTAAGGCTGTTGCTAAAGTCGATCCAACAAGCTGGCTTGTTGCAGGATAATCATAATAAAATGAAAAGCTTTTTTGAAAATTGTCTGATTCTTTTTTCTTATTTACAAATCGCACGTTTACAGCAATAGTTAATCGGTTTTGTGCTGCTCTTTGGTCAGCTGTTGCCGTCATTGGAGCAATTCGATAGCTTGTTATTTCACCATCATAAAATAAATCGCCATTAGAATTTGTAAGACTAAGATTGGTTTGATTCAAGATAATTTCTTGTAAAGCTAGGGTAAAGGTTCTTTCTATTCCTGGTTCTATTAAATCGGCATTATTTTGAAAATAATTTACCTGAAAATTCTTGGAATCAATTTGCCCTGTTCCTGTAAAATTATAAATGCCACAGCCATTTAATAATGTAGCGGTTAGTAATAAAAATAAAAAATGTAATTTCTTCATTATGGCATTTTTAGCTTCCAAAGATAGTTTTTTGTAAAAGATTTTTATGACAATTAACAATTTGATTTTATAAATCGTATTGTTTTATTTTTCGGTATAAAGTGCGTTCAGAAATGCCTAATTCGTCGGCTGCGGCTTTTCTTTTTCCTTTGTTTTTTTCAAGAGATTTTTTAATAAGTTCAATTTCTTTAGCTTCTAAACTTAGCATCTCTTCTTCTTCAACCGTTTCTGCGAATAAGTAATTTTGATTATCAAATTCGTCTTCAAATTCTTCTTGCAACTCATTTTCTAACTCCTTATTTGTGTTAGAATTATAACCACTTGATTCTTCTAACTTGGCAACATTGTCAGTATTTTGTCCGTAGATTTTTTGAATTAAATTCGGATTAATTTCTTGTGCTTTGGCCGATCCGTTTTTCATCAACTCTAAAGTTAATTTTTTTAAATCATTTAAATCGGCTTTCATGTCAAATAAAACTTTGTATAAAATATCCCGTTCTGTCGCAAAATCACTATCGTTTTTTTTGTTTTTAATCACAGATGGAAGTTGGCTTCCTTCTTGCGGCAAATAAGAAACTAAAGTTTGCACATTGATTTCTCGCTGTGTTTCTAAAACAGAAATTTGTTCGGCGGCATTTCTTAATTGTCTAATATTTCCGCTCCATCTAAAGTTTAAAAGGTATTTAACTGCTTCGTCAGATAATTTTATGGAAGGCATTTTGTATTTATGAGCAAAATCGGAAGCAAATTTTCGAAATAATAAATGGATGTCGTCTTTTCTTTCTCTCAAAGGAGGTAATCCTATTTCAACGGTACTTAATCTGTAATATAAATCTTCTCTAAACTTTCCTTTATCAATTGCTTCAAACATGTTTACGTTAGTTGCTGCTACAATTCTAACGTTGGTTTTTTGCACTTGGGATGATCCAACTTTAATAAATTCGCCATTTTCTAAAACACGAAGTAAACGAACCTGAGTTGTTAAGGGTAATTCTCCAACTTCATCTAAAAAAATGGTTCCGCCATCTGCAACTTCAAAATAACCTTCGCGTGCGCTCGTTGCGCCAGTAAAAGAACCTTTTTCGTGTCCGAACAGCTCGCTATCAATTGTTCCTTCTGGAATTGCGCCACAATTTACAGCAATATATTTGCCATGTTTTCTGTGCGAAAGCGCATGAATAATTTTAGGAATACTTTCTTTACCAACCCCACTTTCTCCTGCAACCAATACCGAAATATCTGTTGGTGCTACTTGAATTGCTTTTTCTATTGCACGATTTAATTTAGGATCATTTCCTATAATTTCAAATCGTTGTTTTATGTTTTGTATTGTTTCCATAGGTCATTGCGAGGCACGAAGCAATCTCGTTTAATTAATTTGTCAAACATTAAAAGTTTCCTAATTCATATCAGAATATCCAACTGCTTTACCAATTAAAGTTCCGCTTGTACAATCTGTAATTTCTACATTTACAAACTCTCCGATTTTATAATTCTCTTTCGGAAAAACAACCGTTATACTTTGTGAATTTCTTCCAGACAAATCGTTTTCTGATTTTTTCGATGTTTTTTCAACTAAAACCTCTACTGTTTTTCCAACAAACTGTTTCGTTCTAAAACTACTATGTAATCGTTGTGTATCTACAATTTCTTGCAATCTTCGCGATTTTGTTTGTTCCGAAACATCGTCGTCCATTTTTCTGCCGGCTAAAGTTCCTGGTCTTTCAGAATACGAATACATGTAACCAAAACTATATTTTACATACTCCATTAAAGAAAGAGTATCTTGATGGTCTTCTTCGGTTTCTGTAGGAAAACCAGCAATCATGTCTTGCGTAATTGAGGCGTTAGGAATTATAGCATTAATTTTATCAATTAACGCTTTATATTGTTCGCGAGTATGTAATCTGTTCATTGCTTTTAAAATCCGGTTACTACCAGATTGTACTGGCAAATGAACATGCTTGCAAATGTTAGGATATTTTGCAATTATATGTAAAACCTTTTCGTGCATGTCTTGCGGATTACTAGTAGAAAAACGCACACGCATTTTCGGAAACTGACGAGCTACCGTTTCTAGTAACTGATCAAAAGAAACTGAAGTCGCTTTTTGCATTTCACTTGCGTTTTCAAAATCTTTTTTTAATCCGCCACCATACCATAAATAACTATCTACATTTTGCCCTAAAAGCGTAATTTCTTTATAACCTGTTTTCCATAAAGTTTCTATTTCAGAGAGTATGCTTTGAGGTTCACGACTACGTTCTCTTCCTCGGGTAAAAGGGACAACGCAGAAAGTACACATATTGTCGCATCCTCTAGTTATGGATACAAAAGCAGAAACGCCATTGGTGTTTAACCGAACCGGAGAAATATCACCATAAGTTTCGTCTTTAGACAAGATTACATTTATTGCATTATTTCCGTCTTCTACTTCTGCCAATAAATTAGGTAAATCCTTGTAAGCATCTGGTCCAACAACTAAATCTACAATTTTTTCCTCTTCTAAAAATTGAGTTTTCAAACGTTCTGCCATGCAGCCCAAAACACCAACCTTCATTTTAGGATTTATACGTTTTACAGCATTATATTTTTCAAGTCTTTTGCGAACAGTTTGCTCTGCCTTATCGCGAATAGAACAAGTGTTTACCAAAACCAAATCGGCTTCTTCTAAAACAGAAGTGGTATTGTAGCCATTGTCTGACAAAATGGAAGCTACAATTTCGCTATCCGAAAAATTCATCGCACAACCGAAGCTTTCAATATATAACTTTTTGGCATTATTTGGTTTTTCGCTTAAAATCAAATTATTTCCTTGTATTTTTTCGTTAATTACTTTTTCCATAAATTTTAATTCCTCAAATCGGTAGCAAAGATAATACTAAATTAAAATATATGACAACTTGACATACATTGTTTAGTAAATTTTTATGAAGCATTATTGTTCCCGCATTTTTATAATTGTATTTCCTGCCGTGCATTAAATCTCTTTTGCCAGAAAAAAGCAAAAGAGGATATCATTTCCGTCAGGGCTAAATAACAAGTAATTCGTATCTTTGCATTAAATTATTTCTTAAAAAAATGAATAAAGAAATTCGACTACAAGATTTGGGTGTTTTTGATTATAAAGAAGCTTGGGATTTTCAAGAAAAGTTATTTCAAGAAACTTTAAATATTAAAATTCAGAATAGGAGAGAAGAAACCGCACATTCAACTCCAAATCATTTTTTATATGTTTCGCATCCGCATGTTTACACTTTAGGGAAAAGTGGCGATTTATCTAATTTACTTTTATCAGAAAAACAATTATTAGAAAAAAATGCTACTTTTTACAAAATAAATCGTGGTGGAGATATTACCTACCATGGACCAGGACAAATTGTAGGCTATCCGATTTTGGATTTAGAAAATTTTTTTACCGACATTCACAAATACCTTCGTTTTTTAGAAGAAGCCATAATTCGAACTTTAAAGGAATATGGCTTAGGTGCAAGTAGAAGTGAAGGTGAAACTGGGGTTTGGTTAGATGTAGGAACGCCATTTGCTCGCAAAATCTGCGCAATGGGCGTTCGAGCTTCCCGTTGGGTGACTATGCATGGATTTGCTTTGAATGTAAATGTAGACTTAGGATATTTTGACAATATTATTCCATGCGGAATAAAAGGGAAAGCCGTTGCATCCTTAAATATCGAGCTTGGAGTTAAGGAAGTTTCAGAAGAAGAAGTGAAGCAAAAAATAAATGCTCACTTTTTGAATTTATTTGAAGCTGCTTTCATTTAATTTTTTTATTCTCAAAAGGCAGTTCTAATTCTTCTGGTAACAGTCTAAAAGTTTTTCGATGGTATTTGGTAATTCCGAATTTTCGGATAGCGTCTCTGTGATCTTTGGTTGGGTAACCTTTATTTTGTTTCCAATTATACATTGGAAATTCTTCGTGAATCTTTTCCATAAATGCATCGCGGTATGTTTTTGCCAAAATAGATGCAGCTGCAATACTTTGGTATTTGGAATCTCCTTTTATTATAGTTTGATACGGAATATTTAATACAGGTTTAAACCGGTTACCATCTACAATTATAAATTTTGGTAATGGATTTAATTTTTTGATGCTTTCCTGCATTGCCAAAATAGAAGCGTTTAAAATATTTATTTCATCTATTTGTAAAGGAGTTATTGCTGTTATTGAAAAAGAAATTGCCTTCGCTTTAATTATTTTTTCTAAAACATTCCGATTTTTTTCACTTAACAATTTAGAATCATTTAATTCTTTTAGAGAGAAATTGTCTTTTAAAATTACCGCCGCTGCAACTACTGGTCCGGCTAAACAACCACGTCCCGCTTCGTCTGTTCCGCACTCTAGCTCGTTTTCTGAATATCTTAAACTTAACATAAAATTAATTTTGTCAAAAATACATTTTTACACGCAACCTTTTGCATTATTGTACGTCTTTTACAATAGTCGTAACTATAATGTTTGGTATAACATCAAAAATTTTAACAAAAATAAATAATAATAAACCATGGTATTATTTGTTTATTTAAGAAATTATTAAGAAGTTTGCTGAATAACTAACTCAAATAAATTTAATATGAGATCGAAGTTCAAATGGATTTTTACGCTATTAGTAGCGTTTACAATGCAGTTTTCGTTTGCACAAGAGAAAACTGTAACTGGTGTGGTGTCTGATGCAATCGGACCAATGCCAAGTGCAAATGTTGTGGTTAAAGGAACCACTAGAGGTGTTGCTACAGACATTGATGGTAAATTTGCTTTAAGTGCAAAAGCTGGAGATGTTTTAATTGTATCCTTTTCTGGATATGCGCCTCAAAATGTAACAGTAGGTGCTTCTAGCAACTACATTGTTAGATTGAAAGAAGCAGAAAACAAGCTAGATGAAGTAGTAATTACTGCATTTGGTATTAAAAGAGAGACGAAAAAACTTGCTTACTCTACCCAAAAAGTTGATGCTGCAGAATTAGTAGTTACTTCTCCTATTAATGCTGTTACTGCAATGCAGGGTAAAGTTTCTGGTTTAAATGTTATTACTAGAAATAACGGAGTTAATCCATCTACTGCAATTGTATTACGTGGTTACAAATCGCTTACCGGAGATAACTCTGCACTTATTGTTATTGACGGAGTTGTTCAGGCAAGTAGTGCTTTGGACAATTTGAATCCAAACGATATTGCTTCTGTTAACGTTTTGAAAGGATCGTCTGCAACTGCATTATACGGATCGCAAGGTAAAAACGGAGCGATGATTGTTACTACTAAACAAGGTAGTACAAGAACTGGTCTTAGTGTAACTTTCAATACAAGTTATGTTGTAGAAAGAATTAAATACTTCCCAGAATTACAATCTACCTTTGGTCCTGGTTTTAATGATCAATACGATCCTTTTGAAAATACTTCATGGGGTCCAAGATTTGATGGTGTGCCAAGACGTGTTGGTCCAATCTTAGCGGATGGAAGCTTTCAATTATTGCCTTACCAAGCAATTAAAAACAATAGAAGTAATTTCTTTCAAGACGGTATTACTTCAATTAACGGTGCTACTTTAAGTGGTGGTGATGCGAATTCAACATTCTATTTTTCTGCACAACGTTCAGACATTGCGGGTATTACTCCAAAAGACACCTATAAAAAGGATAACTTCCGTTTTAATGCGTCTCGTACCATGGGTGACTTTAAAATCACAGTTAACACTTCTTATTTCTCTGATAATACGGATGTTGTTGGCGCTGGTGGTTACCAAGCTAGACCTTTATTTTGGAGTGTTGTTAATACACCTGCGAATATTCCATTAACTAGCTATAAAAACTGGAGAACGGATCCTTTTGCATCTCCAGAAGGATATTTTAATGAGTTTTACCAAAATCCATATACTATTGTAGATATTGCAAGAAATACAGATAGAGCAAATCGTTTGCTTGCAAATGTTAAGTTTGACTACAAATTAGCAGATTGGGCAAATGTAAGCTACAGTTTAGCAAGTACCTATTTTAATAGTCAGTACAAAAATACTAGAGAGGCAATTACGTACAATCCTGCTTTAGCTCCTTCAAGAACAGACAGCAATACTCCTGCGTCGGTTGCAGAAGGTTCTGCAAACAACACTCGTTTGCAGTCGGATTTAGTTTTTAATTTTACTAAAAAGTTTGCAAAAGATTTTGAGGCTACTTTAATTTTAGGTAACACAGTTCAAACTTTTAGCTCGAATGCTTATAATATCACTGGTAATAATTTATTTGTACCAGACTTGTATAATGTAAGCGTTAGAGCAGGAGAACCAGTTGTTTCTGTTGGTGGAACACGAACAAGATTGGCTGGTAATTTTGCAGATTTAACTGTTGGTTACAAAAATTTCTTAACATTGAACGGTGCATACAGAAGAGATACCGCTTCAACATTATTATTAGCAAATAATAATTTTGATTTCTATACTTACGGTGCTTCCTTGCTAATGACAGAATTGTTACCTGGAATAAAAGGGGATGTTTTGGATTTCTGGAAGATAAATGGATCTTATGCTGTAGTAGGTGCTAATCCAAATTTTGGATTTACAAATGAAACATTTGGCACTCCAACAGGTTTTCCTTTTGGTTCAACAGTAGGTTTAGCTGCTCCAACAAGAATTGTTTCAGCGAATATCGCACCTTCTATTACCAAAACTATTGAGCTTGGTACAGAATTCGTCTTTGCTAAAAAGAGATTAAACTTAGGAGTAACTTACTTCATCAATAATTCAACTAAAGATTTCTTGAGTGGATCTGTATCTAATGCTTCTGGTGCTAGTGTTTTGGCGCAAAACGCTGGAGAATTAGAAGTTAAAGGTTTAGAGATTGACCTTAACGGTTCTGTTTTAAGATCTAAAGATTTTGAGTGGAGATTGGGAGTGAATGTATTTAAACAAAAAAGCGAGGTCCTTGCTTTAACAGATGGTGCGTTACGACAACAAGTTGGATTAGCTTCTGCTGATGTTGGTGTATTCGCTGTTGTTGGTCAGCCTTATCCTACATTATCTGGTACAGCATACGAAAGAGACGATCAAGGAAGAGTGGTTATTGATGGAAATGGTGATCCTCAGTTAGCTGTTGGAAATAAAGATTTCGGTACTACAACTCCAGATTTAATTTTAGGATTTACTACTTCTATGCGTTACAAGCAGTTTAATTTATCTGCTACTGCAGATTATAAAACAGGGCACGTTTACTATAATAACTTAGTAGAAGCACTAGAATTTACTGGTTCAACTACTCATAGTGTTTCTTCAGGAAGACAACCTTTTGTTTTCCCTAACTCTTCTGTTTTGGTTACTCCAGCAACTCTTACAACTCCAGCTGTTTATGCTGCTAATACAAATATTACTACTTCAGGTGGTGGTTTTGATTTTTGGACTGGTAAATACCAGCCAATTAAAGAGAACTACGTTACAGATGCTACTACTTTTAAATTAAGAGAAGTTGCACTAACTTATGATGTTCCAGCAAAAGTTTTAGATAGAACTTTCATAAAAGGTATTACTTTCGGTTTAGTTGCTAGAAATATCCTAATGTTACGTTCTGCGCAAAACAAATACACAGATCCTGAGTTTACAAACGATAGCCAGCAAGTTACTGGTTTTGGTACACAAGATCAATTGCCTCCTACTGCATCTTATGGTTTCAAAATGGATGTTAAATTTTAATTTTATTGCTATATGAAAATATTTAAAAAACTTATATTATCCCTTTTTGTCGCCGGTTCGGTTGCATCTTGTGGAGACGATTATTTTGACGTTAATGACAGTCAAACTAATCCTACGTTCTCAACTCCTGAATTATCATTACCCGTTGCTCAGAAATATTCTGTTGATAGTTATCAAGGGGGTTATAATTCTTACAATACTTTAGGTAATTTATGGGCTTATACATGGGCTGCTGGTGGAGATTTTATTTTCTTTACCGATGAGACTTTGTATCAGGTAAATACCTCTTTTAGAACAGGGATGTTTAATACTACCTATCTTTTGCCGTTGCGTAATTACGATGTAATTGAGAAAAATACGGATCCTCAATACTCAAATTATGTAGCAATTGCAAAAATTATGAAAGCGTATCATTTTCAAAATTTGGTAGATGCTTATGGAGATGTTCCTTATTTTGAAGCACTACAAGGTGCTGCAAATACGAAACCTGCTTACACACCTGCAAAGGATATTTATGATGACTTACTTGTACAGTTAACGGCTGCTCAGACTTTGATTTCTGGCGCAACTACAACAACTTTAACTCCTAATGCATTAATTGACGTTATGAATGGTGGAGATATGAACAAATGGTCTCGTTTTGCTAATACTTTGAAGTTACGTATTTTATTGCGTCAATCTAATAATAATGTTACCGATTTCAGTTCAGTAAACAATGGTATTGGTTTTATAGCGGCTACAGAAAATGTTACATGTAACCCTGCTTATATTAATGATACGAACAAACAAAATCCATACTTTGCAGCTTTCGGTTTAACTGTTGCAGGCGATCCTGCTTCAAACCGTAATGCATGTAGAGTTACACCTTTTGCTTTAGCTTTAGTTCCTACAACGGACGGTCGTAGATCTCGTTTATTCTCTCCGGCTTCTAGTGGTGGTGCTTTTACTGGTATCGATCAGAATTCTAATGGTGGTGCTACAGCAGCTACAAGATCTGGTGTTGGTCCAGGTATTTTAAAATCGTCTTCTCAAGATGCGATTTTAATGTCTGGTTCAGAAAGTGTATTTTTACAGGCTGAGGCTGTTTTAAGAGGTCGAATTGCTGGTAATGCCCAGGCTTTAACTGCTGCTGGTATTCAAGCGTCTTTCACACAATTGGGGGCGGTTGGACCTGCTCCAATTATCGCTAATTATGACGGAAGTATTCAGTTTGTTATTACGCAAAAATTCATTGCTAACATGCATTTGAATGGTTTTGAAAATTATACAGAGTTCAGAAGAACTGGTTTTCCTGCAGTAAGAGTTGCGCCAGTGGATGGTAAATTACCTACTGCTTCGCAAGTTCCACTTGCTCCGAATGTTCCAGTAAGATTGTTATACCCTCAATCTGAAGTAAACACGAATCCTAATGTGCCAGCTCAGGCTGTGCAGGATGCTTTCACCAATAAAATATTTTGGGATAATTAATAAAAAAATGACTATGAAAACAATTAAAAATTTATTACTACTTTTATTAGTAGTTTCGGTTTCCTCCTGTGATGTTGGAGATGATGAAGAGTTAAACTACGGTAATGGTAGTTACATTGCTCAGTTTCCTTTCGCAACTAAGACAGCATTCTTTTTAAAGGATGACGCAGTTATCTATGATTACGAAGTACCTGTACAAGTAGTAGGTGGAAATGGTTTAGCACTTACAACGGATACTACAGTTAATTATGAATTAGATACTACAGCTTCAACGGCTGTATTAGGAACTAATTTTGATTTTGTTGATGCTGGTGGTGTTTTAACTATTCCTGCAAATAGTTCTTTTGCTACTATTAAATTAAAAGTTTATTCAGGTACTTTAGATGATCAAAATCCTCCTTTAGTAGTTATTAAACTTACAAATGCAGATGCTGGTGCTACTGCAATTGCTACTTCAGGGAACAAAGGTTCTGTTGTTGTAACTTTGCAAGGTACTTGTCAGTCAGCTTTAGCGGGTAACTATTCTAGTGTTACTACAAGAATTGCTCCTGCAGGTGGACCTTATGATGCTCCTTTAGATATCGTTTCTGAATTATCTCCAGGCACTTACAGAAGTTCATTTGTTGGTAATTATTACATACCTGGATATACTGCTCCTGGAACAGGTTCTTGGGTTGCATTGGATCCATCTGGGACTCCTGGATTCACGTTCAAAGAAGTATGCGGAAGAGTAGCAATGGAAACACAACAATTAGCTAGTATCTATAGTAACCAAGTGCGACAATCGTCTGCTCAATTTTCTTCTAGCTCTGTAAATACTGCTACTGGTGTAATTACTATTAACTATTCAATTTTCTTTACTAACAATACGGTAGAAAGAACTTATAGAACGGTTTATACTCCACTTTAATATTAAAATTTTAAGAAATGAAAAACAAAATATTTAGATTATTAACTGTAGTAGCCGTAACGGCATTCTTCGCCTCGTGTAATACAAACGAAGACGTTACTCCTATAGTTCAAATCGCAAAACCAACCATGACTTTTGCAGCAGCTGCTAATCCTACTTTAAATGAAGGATCAGAATACACTGTAACATTTAATTTAAGTGCTCCAGTTGCAAATGCTTTCACGGTTTTTATCCTAAGGTTAAACAATAGTACTTCGGATAATGTAGACAGTGATGTGAGTGAAACGTCTGGCGTTTCTGCACAAAAATCTGTTTCGATTCCTGCATTTGCTACTTCATTCACAACTACAATTACAATTGAAGAAGATGATTTAACAGAAGGTGATGAAACATTAGTATTACAAATTGGTGATACTAGAACTACAGCTGTTACTTTTCAGCCAATCAACAGAACTATAACTATCAAAAATGTAGTTTCTAATGATTTAGTTTTAGATTTTAACTTTGACAAAACTTTTACAGGAACTGGTGGTTACAGTAATACGCTTTGTAACGTTATATCTTCGATAAGTACGCCTGCTAACAAGCCTTATGATTTAGATTTTATTCTATACAAAGGGAACGTAGATCAAAATAATTTTGATGCACAAACTGGTGCTTGTACAGAGTCAATGACAATTGATTTGTCACCTGTTGCTTCTGGTGGTGTTACTGACGGTTTATATCAAGTGCGTGCTTATGTATACACAAATGCAGATTTAGATGTAGCTACTTTAACATTTCCTCTTGTAGGAGTTGGGCAGTTCAATATTCCAATTAGCGTAGATTACTTGCGTGCAGGATCTATAAACAAAGGTAAATTTAACCAACAAGATCAATTTTTCTTAACTTCATCTTCGGCTGAAGGAACAGAAACTCCTGTTGTGGACCTTTTAGTAGCAACTGTTGCTAATAAGAGAACCGTTTCTATACAGTCTACTACTGGTGTAGTTGCTGCTTCAGGAAAAAGTGTAAGTTCTAAAGGCTGGAGAGTAATTAGATAATTATTTTCTATATTATAAATTAAGCACCCTTTTTAAGGGTGCTTTTTTTTTGCATATGTTTGGCAATATTGTTATTCTAATTCAATATTTTTGTCTTCAAAATTGTTCCGATGAAATATCTATTTTCTGCCTTATTTTTATTTACTTGTTTTGGTATGTTTTCCCAAGTTAAACCAAAAGATAAACCCAGTTTGATTAGGCAAATTCCGGATAGTATTAATAACACTAAGGCTAAAATACAACAGTATAAAATCATTGATTTTAAAAGAGATACTACCTATGTTGATACTACCTTAACCCTTCAAAAAGAATATAAATATAATTATTTAAGAAAAGATCTTTTTGGTTTACTTGCACCTTCAAACGAAGGCTATTATTATAATAATGCTTATTTTGGACTTAATAAATTTAATGTTTTTCCTGAAATTGGATTTAAGGCAAAGCATACTAATTATAATGAAATAGAGGATATTAAATATTACTCAGTTCCTACGCCAATAACAGAATTATTTTTTAAAACTACTATGGAACAAGGACAAAACGTAAGTGTTTTGGTCACGTTAAACACTTCAGAACGGTTTAATCTTGCCGTTTCTTATCGCGGAATTCGTTCTTTAGGGAAATATATCAATCAATTGGTAAGTACAGGAAATTTCACATTAAGTAGTTCTTTTTTTACTAAAAACAAACGGTATGGGATGCGAATGCATTTTACAGGTCAAGATATATCTAATGGAGAAAATGGAGGTATAACTTCTATTAGTGATTTTGAAAGTGACAATCCAGATTTTAGTAATCGTGCGCGTTTGCAGGTTTTTCTGACGGATGCCAAATCTTTTCTAAAAGGGAAACGACTTTTTTTAGATCATAAATTTCGAATTAACCCTTCTGATGTAAGTAATAATTTGATACTTTCACATGAAGGTTTTTTGGAGAATAAATTTTATAATTTCAACCAGCAAACCCTTTTATCAAGCACAACAGTTGGGTCGGAACCTTTTTTTAGATTTGGCGAATCCTATCTACTTACAGATTCTTCGGGAAAAGCAAATTTAAATGATGATGTTCGTTTTAATCAGGTTTATAATAAAGTCGGCATTAACTATGAAAACCAAACTTTAGGAAAAGTCCAGTTTTTTATAGACGATTTTCGTTCTAATTACTATTATAAAAATGTTGTCTTAATTAATGATCAAGTTATTCCTAATAATCTTTCTTATGTAATAAATTCTATTGGAGGACAATACGAGTATCGCAAAAAGAAATGGAATGGTTTGTTTTTAGCAAGTAATTCCATTTCCAAGACAGCATTGCGTAATCTAGAAGCTTCTATTAAGTATCAGCTTGATGGGCAAAATAGCTTTGATTTTCAAATAACTAACAAAAGCAAAGTTCCCAATAATAATTATGTATTCAATCAAAGTACCTATGTTAATTACAATTGGAGAAACTCTTTCAATAATGAAAAAATTTCTACGTTTGCCGCCAATGCCAAGACACAATGGGTGAATGCGACTTTTCATTATATTAATTTGAACGACCATTTGTATTTTTCTGATGATGCAACAAATGACTTGCAACAATTGGTTTCCCCTAAGCAATATTCCAATCCTATAAATTATATTGCTATACAACTTCAAAAAGAGTTTAAGTACAATAAATTTGCATTAGATAATACTTTTTTATACCAAAAGGTAGATCAAAAAGAGCCTATTTTAAATGTTCCGGATTTTACAGCAAGAGTTACTTTATATTACAGTAATCGCTTCTTTAAAGGTAATTTGCAAATTCAAACAGGAGTTACGGTAAATTATTTCACTAATTATTTTGCAAATGAATTAAATCCAATAGTATCTGAATTTTTTGTTCAATCTAAAAGAGAAATTGGAAATTTTCCAACCATCGATTTTTTCATAAATGGTAGAATTCGACAGACCAGAATTTTTGTTAAAGCAGAACATTTTAATTCAAGTCTTACCGGAAATAATTATTATTTCACACCAAATCAACCCATGCGAGACTTCATAGTTCGTTTTGGTTTAGTATGGAATTTATTCAATTAACCAATATCTTTCTAAAGACAATAAACCATCTAATTGCAAAAGCCATCATTAATATATACCTTTGTAATAAAAAGAAAGGGAATGAATTATTCAGAAAATATATTAGGAACTATAGGGAATACT